>DAIOWA010000702.1:0-1869 GCA_036758705.1 Pyrinomonadaceae bacterium
AATAGCGGCGAGTCCGGCCGCGAGGCCGAATCCGATACCGCCCGCGAGGGCGCGAGCAGCACTGACGGTCGATGCGTTATCAGCAGCACCTTCGCCACCCTGTGCCATTGCCGCGATAGCCATCATAGCGATCGCGAGAGTTGCGAATACAACGTATTTCAATTTGGTCATTTTAATAGTCTCCTGTTATCTTGTTCGCCCTTCCTAACGGTCAGGCTTCTGCCAGTTTGGAGAACCGTTCGTGTACCCGCTCGCTTTTATTATTCCGCCTCGCTTCCGGTATTCGTATGATTTTATACTCCGTAGAGTCATACGCTCCTGCGTGCCGGCTACAGCTTATGTCGAACAGGTCTTCAAAGATTCTCCGTCGAATCGTACGCGATGAATCGCGCACTCTGAACTTTTATGGTGCCGCGGCGATCGCGGCGGGCTGAGCATCGCTAATGTGATGCTCGTAGTCTGCCGGATGATCGGTGTCGTGGCCATGCGGCTCGTGTGTGACTTCGCTGAGATAGATCATCGACAGAAGCGTAAATACCAGTGTCTGAACGAAAGCCACGAACACGCCCAGCGCCGTCAGCGCGAGCGGGACGAGAAAATGTGTGAACGGCGGAGCGAGGTTTGTGATCTCGACGAAAACCTGTTCGTCGGAGTACATATTCGCAAACAGTCGCACGCCGAGCGTGAACGGCCGGATCATATTTGATATCAGCTCGATACCAAAGATCAGCACGGTCACGATGAACATAAACCACGGCAGTTTCGGGCCTGCGAGATGCTTCAGGTGATTAACAATGCCATTCTCGCTGATGCCGCAATAGTTGTAATAGATGAACGACGAGAGCCCCAGGGCGTATGTCACGTTTACAGACGCTGTCGGTGACATAAACAGCGGAAACTGGCCCATCAGGTTAGAGATCAGGATCAGGCAGGCGAATGTAGCGACGACAGGGAAGTACTTCATCCCGTGCGAGCCGATCACGCTTTCCGCCATTCCGGCGAGGTAAAGATAGCCCGCTTCGAGCGTCAACTGGCCTGATTTTGGATCGTCTTCGGAAACCTTACCCTTGACGATCCAGATGAACGCGATCGTCAGCAAACAGGCGATCACAAACATGATCGTGTACCAGGGAATAGCGTTATCGACCGTGTACGGAGCGCCAAAAACGGCCTCGGCGTCGGTGCCGAAATTCGAGAAAAACTTATCCCAGATCGGCTTGGTGTAGGCCAGTTGAAACTCGTGTACCGGCTTGCCGATATAGTGGTTTATGAACTCGACTAACAGCGGGTCGTGGTGACCGCCTTCTGCAAATAGGAACATTGTTAAAGTGTTGCCGCTCTATGTGTTACGGCTAATAAAAACTCTCAAAAATCCTTCTACCAAGATCGCGAATCCGAAACCTGCCATTCCGACGAGAAGTCCGGATATCGGCAGCAGATCGAGCGTGTAAATGAACGCTACAACGCAACCGAGTACGAGGTATCGGATAAAATATCCGGCTCCGAGAAATCTCGGCTTTTCGCCTTCGCGTACCTCGCTGAAGATCTTCTTCAGCGAACGCTGCATCCAGTAATAATTTACGAATGCGAGCACGCAGCCTATCAAAACTGCCAGGCCGAAGCGGGCCGAGCCGAACGCCGCTCCTACGATCGATCCGCCAATGCTGAGGGCGGCCAGGATCAAGAGAATACGCTCGTTTCGCGGTGGTGTTGTCAATTGCTGGTCAGTGCCAGCCGGTTCCGGATCTTCGCTCACTTGCAAACCCTAAATTTTACTAAGGAACTGTTTAGAGTTCAAGTTTCGGGGTTAGAGTTGTGGTAACACAATAGAAGTGTCCTGGTCGAAGCACAATAGAAATGTCCTCTTTG
>DAIOWA010000703.1:0-1859 GCA_036758705.1 Pyrinomonadaceae bacterium
CGTCGCGCAAAGCCGGGATGCGGCCGAAAGGATGGATCTGGCGATAGGCCTCGAGATCGTCGGCGCCCGAGAAGATGTCGACCGGAACGAGATCGACGCTCCGCATGGGCGAGCGGGCGTCGGGATACTGCTGTTCCAGGACATCAGCATTGTGTTTATGCTGCTCGCGATCCCGCTGCTCGGCGGCGACGATGTTGTCAGCATTTCGCGGATCGCCATCGATCTTGGTTCGGCATTACTGGCTCTCGTTCTCATAGTCGTTGGTGCGTGGTTTCTGCTGCCTAAGTTTTTACATCGGATCGTCTCGCTGAAGAGTCCCGAAGTGTTTCTGCTCACGATCGTTCTATTCGGGCTCGGAATGTCGTGGGTCACGTCGCATTTTGGCTTGTCGCTCGCTCTAGGCGGATTCATCGCGGGTGTCGTGTTGGCGGATACGGAATACAACCACCAGGTGACGACCGAGGTACTTCCCTTCCGCGATGTTTTCAACAGCCTATTCTTCGTCTCGATCGGGCTGCTGCTTTCGCTCGGTTCGCTCGTATCGAACATCGCAGTCGTGCTCGCCGTCGTACTAGCGTTGGTGGTCGGCAAGGCGTTTGTGGTGTGGGCGATCATTCGCATCCTCGGTTATCCGCAGCGGGTCGCTGCGATGGCGGCGCTCGGGCTGGCACAGATCGGTGAATTTTCATTCGTCCTGGCCAAGGCCGGTAAAGGCGTCGGCCTGTTCGATGACGCCGACTATCAGATCTTCCTCGCCGCCTCAGTCATCTCGATGATCGCGACGCCGTTCCTGATCGCCGCGGCTCCGCGACTGGCGGAAGGCTTTCAATGGCTGCTAAGTGACGGCAGCCGACGTGGCATCGAGAACGTCGAAGATGAAGACATTCATATGACCTCGAGCGGTGGATTGCAGCAACACACCATAATCATCGGCTACGGACTGAACGGCCGTAATCTTTCGCGAGTGCTTCGGGCGGTCGGCATTCCGTACGTCGTACTCGAACTGAACGCCGAGGTCGTGAAGCGGGCGAAGGACAAGGGCGAAAAGATCAACTTTGGCGATTCGACCCGACGCGAGGTGCTGAGCCACGCGGCCATCGACAAAGCATGGTCGCTGGTACTCGCGATCTCTGATCCGCATGCAGCTCGGCGGACCGTCAAACAAGCTCGGGCGATGAACCCTCATCTGCACATCGTTGTGCGTACACGATACGTCGCCGAGATCCCGGAGCTTTTCAAGATCGGAGCGACCGAGGTCATTCCCGAAGAATTCGAAACGAGCATCGAGATCTTTGCCCGCGTACTGACCCGCTATGGAACGCCGCGAAACGTCATCGAAGGCCAAATCGACCGCATACGCCAGCAGGGTTATGAGATGCTGCGGACTCAAGCGATCCCGGCGCCGATCCGCGAGAGCGTCGCGGTGCTCGATACGGCATTAACCGAATCGGTATTCCTGATGCCCGGCTCCCCAGCGATCGGGAAGACCTTGGGCGAACTGGACCTGCGAGGCGAAACCGGTGCAACCGTCATCGCCATTATCCGCGACGGGAACACAAAGGTTAGCCCTGGTGCCGACTACCGGCTCAACGAACGCGACACCGTAATCCTCGTCGGAACTCCCGCTAAACTCAAGAACGCGATGGATGTTCTCTCACCCGCCGATATGCAGCCGGAAGGTTTTAACGCGTAACCCTTCGGTTCCAGTGTCCGTAGCCCGCAGGTTAGTAAAGGGCTCTTTTTACCTCCAGACACCCGTTATTAACAGCTGACCGTTGATGCTCGCGGTTGATATCTACGCTTCGATCGTTACAGGCGCCCTTACTAACGTGCGGGCTACTGACACACGGGCTGCGGAC
>DAIOWA010000704.1:0-1853 GCA_036758705.1 Pyrinomonadaceae bacterium
CGAAGAGAACATTCGCTCATCCGCGTTATACAACGAGGATCTCGCCCCCGTTCCTGTCGCAAAGAGAAATTGGACGACCTACAATTACGCGGCTCTGTGGATCTCAATGGCGCACTGCATTCCGACCTATATGATGGCGTCGGGGCTGATCTCCGCCGGGATGAACTGGTGGCAGGCGCTGATCACGATCCTTCTAGGCAATACGATCGTTCTTGCTCCGATTTTGCTCAATTCACATCCGGGTACGAAATACGGCATCCCGTTTCCGGTTTTCGCACGGGCGGCTTACGGCACCGCTGGATCGAATCTGCCCGCGTTGATGCGAGCGCTCGTTGCGTGCGGCTGGTTTGGGATACAGGCGTGGATAGGCGGACAGGCGATCCACACGCTTCTCGGAGCCATTCTTCCGGGCTGGAACATCGCTTTGGGCGGGCCGATCGGTGGGCACACGCCTACTGAATGGGCATCATTCTCTATCTTTTGGGCGATGAACATCGCGATCATTTATCGCGGGATGGATCTTCTGCGGATGGTCGAGAATTGGGCGGCGCCGTACGTTCTCGTGATGACGGCGGTTCTGCTCGGATGGATCCTTTATCAAGCCGGCGGGATCGGATTTCTGCTGCATGAGCCGGGCAAATTCAATACATTCGCTGAATTTTGGCCGATCTTTGTCCCGAGCCTTACCGCGATGGTCGGCTTCTGGGCAACGCTCTCGCTGAACATGCCCGACTTTACTCGATTCGGAAAAAGCCAACGCGAACAGGTGGTCGGCCAGACGGTCGCGCTTCCCACGACGATGGTCGTTTTCGCCGCGATGGGCATTCTCATCACGTCGGCAGCGTTGATCGTGTTTCCTCACATGAATCCGGCGGATGCATGGGATCCGGTGAAGCTAGTGGGTCAATTCTCACAACCGGTAATCGTTGCGATATCGATGTTCACCGTCGTTGTTGCCACGCTTTCGGTTAATATCGCCGCGAACGTGGTTTCCCCCGCGAACGACTTTGCTAACGCATTTCCGAAATGGATCTCGTTCCGCACCGGCGGACTGATCACCGGTATCATCGGGATTCTGATGATGCCATGGAAGCTACTCGCCGATCCGAGCGGTTACATTTTCGGCTGGCTTGTCGGATATTCGGGCGGGCTTGGGTCGATCGCAGGTGTGCTGATCGCCGACTACTGGATTGTGAGGCGGCGGAATCTGAAATTACCCGATCTTTACCGCCGAGGCGGCGAGTATGCCGGATGGAATTGGCGGGCGGTCGTTGCTACGCTCCTTGGTTGCTTTTTCGCGTGGATCGGGCTGATAATTCCTACACTTAGGCCGCTTTACGACTATGGATGGTTTGTCGGATTCGGGGTCGCGTTTGTCGTGCATTGGGGATTGATGAGGTTTGTACCGTCCAGAAGTATGTGGAACGCGGAGACCACCGGAGACGCGGAGAAAATATAAGATCCGATCTCTATGACCCTGCGAGCTCTGCGTTAGAAATTTATGGCAAGAATAATCAAAGCTGGCCTTATACAGGCCCACAACGTCGCTCCCGCGGATGCTCCGATCGAAGAGATCAAAAAGGCGAATCTCGACAACCAGATGAAGCTGGTCGAGGATGCGGCGAATCAAGGTGTTCAAATGCTTTGTTTCCAGGAGATCTTTACCACTCCTTACTTCTGCGCCGAACAGCAGACGCGTTGGTACGAGGCCGTGGAGAAGGTTCCCGACGGTCCGACAGTCAAGTTGATGCAGGACGTTGCGAAGCAGTACGGCATGGTGCTGATCGTGCCGATCTACGAAGAGGAGCAGACGGGCATCTATTACAACACGGCGGCCGTGATCGATGCCGATG
>DAIOWA010000705.1:0-1845 GCA_036758705.1 Pyrinomonadaceae bacterium
GGTGCGAGCCATTCGTTCGGTGGCGAATATCTTGAACTGAAACCGAATGAACGACTTCGAAACAGTGACCGATTTGACGACCCGAATATGGCGGGAGAAATGACGAATACGGTCGATCTCAAGGCTGTATCCGTAGGAACGGAATTATCGATCCTTCAGGAAGGAATACCTGAGTTTATTCCGGTTGAGGCCTGCTATCTCGGTTGGCAGGAGTCGTTGACGCTACTCGCTCAACTGGTCGAAGCGAACATCCCGGAAGAGCCAACACCGGGCAGCTAGACGGAGCAAACCGTGGATCAACAAGGAGCATAGGACGGTTTGCAGCGGCTCGCCGACGAACGGTTTGTCTAACGGTGCTGCGACCTTTCGAGACGTTGCAGCCGCTCATCAATTTGCTTCAAAAGGAAGTAAGTCGGGCGGAGCCCAGTCGCTAGATCCTTGTCGCCGCGATACTGGTTTCGAGCGGCCCATGATTGAGCTCGGAGCCAGTCCGTCACATCCGCCTCCGGTTGCCACGCACTCGCAAGTACTCTATTGAGTGCTCCTTCTGCGGTTTCGTACCAGTATTTTGCGCGGTCGGTCGCCCGAACGCTGTTTCGTCCATCTTCCTCTGACATTATTTATCCTTCCTGGTGTTTGTATATCCAATCGCTAATATAAGACGCGTCGAGATAAAGCATTTCAGAGGATCTTTCATCAAAGGCGATGACGTGAAGTTTGGTGTAACAAAGTGAGGTGAAACTTCGTATCCAGGCTTCAATTGTCTGGGAGCTCAAACGGGAAAACGAGTGGTTTGACAAGCTAAATCTCGGCACGTAAATTAGTTATAACGCTGGGAGATCGTCTAATGGTAGGACTGCAGTCTCTGGATCTGCCTATCGGGGTTCGAATCCCTGTCTCCCAGCCAAATTTTAGTGGTCAGTGGCCGGTGGTCAGTGGTTCGGTCGAAGTTGGAAGTTTGACCACCGACCACTGCTCATTGGCCACTTTTTATGGATTGGCATGAAACCGAAATTCGGGTCCGATATGCCGAGACCGATAAGATGGGCATAGTCCATCATTCGAACTACCTCATCTGGTTCGAAGCCGGCCGCAGCGATCTTTGCCGCGCACGCGGATTTTCCTATAAAGAGATGGAAGAGAACGACGACGCCCTGATGGTCGTCGCAGAAACTTACGTCAGGTACAAATCGCCCTCGTATTACGACGATCTGCTGCACGTTCGCACGCGCATCGCGGAGATCCGCAGCCGTTCGATCCGCTTTGTTTATGAGATAGTTCGCGGCACTGATGATGCGCTGATCGCGGAAGGCGAGACGCTTCACCTTGTCACCGATTCTTCAAAGCGAGTAAAGCAGATCCCCGATATCTACAAGGAAAAACTGCTGTCGGAACCAACATCCGACGTGCTGGCAATGCCAAATCAGGCACCTCATTAGCCCTCGCATTCGAGCCCTGCTAAAATCGAAAATATGCCGGGAAGCGTAACTGCCGAAGTGATCTTCATCGCGGCGATGATGATCCTGATAATGATCATTTCGATCGCCGCCGTTTATTTCTTTTTCAAGACCTATAGAAAGGAGATGCGCGAGAAAGAAGAGGCTCGCCGGAAAAAGGAAGATGCACAGTAGCACGCTTGATATCGACAATTCCGTTCTAGTCGTGGTGGATGTGCAGGAAGCATTTCGCAAGGCGATCCCGGATTTTGCGGAGGTCGTCTCACGCATCTCTCTCTCGATTCGCGGTTTTCAGGTTTTGGGCCGGCCGATCATTGTCACGGAGCAGTATCCAAAGGGCCTTGGACGAACTGCCGAAGAACTGCTGCTCAGTATTCCGGATGATGCT
>DAIOWA010000706.1:0-1844 GCA_036758705.1 Pyrinomonadaceae bacterium
ATGCGATCGTCGCATTGAGATCGAGCGGAGGCGGTGCCTGAGGCTGGGAAATACTTTCGGAAAATGCGGATGAACCCGCCATCGCTCCGATCGGATTCGAAATCGCCCTGATCGCATCCGGATCCATTACCTCGGTCGCTTCAAAATTAGGCTGTGCCTCACCATTTGTCTGGATGTCCGATGCATTGAACGCTACGGTCTGTGCCGACATTGCGTTCTGCATCTCGGAGAAAGCTTTTCTCAACGCCTTCTGCATCTCACGAGCGTTTGAGTATCGTTTTTCCTGGCTGACCTCCATTCCCCGCAAAATAACTTCGGATACAGCAGGCGGTACTTCAGGATTAAGGAGCGTGGGCGCCTTGATCGGATCCGGCATGCCGTTCAAAAGTCCGTCGGCCCGCGTTAATGCATCGGACGGGATCGTATTCGTCATCAGCTGATACAACGTTGCTGAGAGCGAATAAAGATCGCTTTTGGGGGAAGTTCCGATTCCGCGGATCTGCTCCATCGGAGCGTAATGCGGCGTGTAGCCGACAACGCTTCCTGTACTTCCGGTTCCGGACGCAAGATTTGTCTGACCGGTCGAAGTTTTCGATAGGCCGAAGTCGAGCAGGACGATATGGTTCTCGTCGGTGAGCTTAAGGTTCTGCGGTTTGATGTCGCGATGGATGATCGGCGGTTCGTGAGAGTGAAGATACGAAAGGGCGTCAAGCAACTGATCGGCCCAAAACATCACCCAGCTAAGCGGGAACGGCTTCGCGTTCGCTTCGATCCTTTTTGAAAGATCGTCGCCGGAGATATGCTCCATCACCAGAAACTGCTCATCGTTCTCGCCAAAGTGATCGCTGACCTTTGGAAGTACCGGATGCCGCAACCTCGCGAGCACGCGGGCTTCACGCTCGAATGCGCTGCCAAGGTTTTCGTCGCCGGCGAAGAACGTCCGCTTGAGAGCGACCGCGCTGCCAAGCCTCTGGTCCACGGCGAGATAGACCTCACCCATGCCACCTTTTCCGATCAGTTGGACAATAAGATATCTGTTCTGAATGAGGGTATTCTGGGCTAAAGGTTTCATCTTAAACGTTACTAACCGGGGTTTCAGGGTCGAAGAACTGTAGGTAAACCACTACGAAACTTATATTTTCGGCTATTTTGATGCAAACATCAACAGTTTGTTTCGAAATATTTTCGCGCCTTTTTCATTCAGCTGACGGAGCTTCGGGCCTGCCTGCATGCTGATAACACCGCTGGCCTTTGGCTTTTACCTTTCGTGAGCACGGAGTTCCCTTCTTCGTCAGAGCTCCGCAGTAATATATGTCGGCATTAGCTGGTGCAGCAGACGCGGTTTTAGCTTGCTCGGGGGATTGAGCAGTCGACACAGGTGGAGGATCGGTCCTAGATGGTTCAGAAGGCCGGCTCGGCTCCGTCGCGGGCAACGCCGACCGTATCCCGACCGGGGTTTCCACTGCCTTTGATTCAGCTCGCCCCGAACCCGTCCAAAAGCTGCCGAATCCGAACATCAGCGCCAATGCCCCAGCAGCCACTGCAACTCGAGGAACGATATCGTGAGCCTTGTGCTCAGAGGCGCAGGCGACACAGAACCTCCTGCTCGTAAGCAGATTCCAATCAAGCCGTTCGATCTTCTCACCGCAATTACAGCAAAAGTTTGGCTTGTAGAGCATTCTCAGGTTGATTCGATTCGGCTAAGTCTAATGACGGGTATGACTTTCGTCCAACGAATTATATGCGAAGTCCGTAAATAGACAAAGGGCTTACCGATGCAACTAGATTTCAGAAAACAGCGTCAGATTGCTAGAGTTTTCCTATGCGCTTGCGGCTAGTCATAT
>DAIOWA010000707.1:0-1844 GCA_036758705.1 Pyrinomonadaceae bacterium
GTTCGAACTAAAGATCAGAGGAGCTCAATATCTCGAGATACTCGCGGCTGGCGGCGGGATCGTCTCGACCGTAAAGCATACGCGTGAGGCATCGTTCGAGTCGCTCGTCGAGCAAAGCCGCAAACGGCTCGACAAGATGCTCGCCTGCGGCACGACAACCGCCGAGATCAAAACCGGCTACGGCCTCGACATGGAAACGGAGCTAAAGATGCTCCGCGTGATCGAAGAAGTCAACAAGACCCACGCAATTGACATCGTCCCGACGTTCCTCGCCGCCCACGCCGTTCCGCCCGAGTTCAAAGGAAATACGAATGGCTACGTTGATCTGATCTGCGATGAAATGCTTCCCGCAGCGTGGAGTTGGTACGAAAGATCCTGGACGGCGAACTTCAGTTCGCCCTTCTTCGCCGACGTATTCTGCGAGAAAAACGCGTTCGATCTCGATCAGGCAAAACGCATCCTCGAAACCGCCACCTCGCTTGGATTTAAGCTAAAAGCCCACGTCGATCAGTTCACAAACCTCGGCGGATCCGCATTCTCCATAGCGTCTAACGCCGCCTCGATCGATCATCTCGACGCGATCTCCGATGACGAGATCGCAAGTCTCGCAAAAAGCGACACGGTTGGCGTCGTAATTCCGACGGAGAATTTCAGTGCGGGCAAAACTCAGTTCGCAAACGCCCGCAAGATGATAGACGCCGGCTGCGCCATGGCGATCTCAACCGACTACAATCCGGGTTCGGCACCGTGTCCGTCAATGCCAATGGCGATGGCGATCTCAACGCGCTATCAGAAACTATTGCCGTCAGAGGCGATGAACGCAGCCACTGTAAACGCAGCGTTCGCGATCGGCCTCGGAAAAACGCATGGATCTATCGAGGTAGGGAAGGTTGCGGATCTCGCACTTTTAGATATTAAAGATTATCGCCAGCTCGCATATGAGTTTGGCGGAGATCAGCTCGGATCTGTGATCAAGGCCGGGAACCAGTTGTAAGCTATTTCAATTATTTAGAGGCGAAGTTATGCGGAAAATGGTATTTCTGTTTTTGGTTTTTGCAGGTTGTTCGGCTGTCGCAGGCGGTCAGGTAAAGCCCGCTGAGCTAAAACCGGATATTCCGTTCGTTTTCAATCTTACAAAAGACAGCTCGCGTGAATTTCATCTCGACTTGAAAAAAGGCGATTACGCCGAGTTCGAATGGAAGAATCAACTCGACGGGTTCTGGATCGAAACGGCGATGATATCTCCAAACGGGAAAGAGATTTTGTACGGTGACGGGCTCATCATTCCTGCCACGGGTGTATATAAGTATCGAGTCTCATTGAAGGGCGATGCCGAAGCTGCTTCAGACAAGATCCAGAAGCTTACGCTTACATACAAAAACGTACTAAAGATCCCGGCGGATACGGTCGTCGGCGAAACGCGCAAGATAAACGGCTACGACGTCAAGATCATCGTTCCGAAAAACAAAGATGAAGGCGGCGAATCGTTCGTGTTGATCGAAAGAGCAGGTAAGCCGGAGGCGATGCTGAAAGGCGATGCGTTCGGCATCAGCGGATTCAACTTTGCTAACAGCAGTGTTGAGGGCGGTGACGAATCAAACTCACTGTTCGCAAAGACAACGGACATTACCGGCGAGGGTACGCCTGACATCGGCATCGAATATTTCTCGGGCGGGGCTCATTGCTGTTTCGACTTTTATGTATTTGAGCTCGGCAAAGAGGTGAAGCAGATACCGCCCGTCTCGGGTCGGGACAATCCGATCTCGGCGGGCGGTGTGAATCCCAAAGGCGGCCTGTTCCTTGAGACTGGCGATTCGACTTTTGCTTACTGGAATGTTCCGTTT
>DAIOWA010000708.1:0-1843 GCA_036758705.1 Pyrinomonadaceae bacterium
GGTCGGAAACAATCGTCCGACAGATTCGGCCTTCGATCGTTCATTCTTCTTTTCCTCTATCGGGCTATCGATCATGCGAACCCTTTGTAGCTTGAATGCCGGAATGATCCGGTATCCGGCAACTAGACCAAGACCTGCGGAGAGAAGTCCGCCGAAAAGTGAGATTGCGATCTGTGTGAATGATAGGTTTGCGATGTCCATGTTTATTTCCTTGGTTTATTTTTGGGTTGGGATGGTCCAATCGAGTGGTTTGATCTCGCTGATGAGCGGTGGCCGAAACGTCGCCCATCTGTCGATCTCTGTGTCGAACTTCTGAGAGAGCCAATAGGCGGGTTTGCTGAGGCGCAGGTAATTGAATGTTCCCAAGAAGATAAGGAAAACAACCAATCCGAGCGGAAAGCCCAATGGGACATATCCGATCCAAAGACCTAAGACAAACGGAACGAGATACGCGATGGCTGTGGGGATCAGAATAAACTTCCAGTCTGTGGAATAGACCCCGAACCTTTTAAGTCCCCGGAACACATTGGGCCGTGTTGCACGTCTTCTCATCTCTCTGTCCTCCTAGAAGTTCGTATCGACTCCGACCGCGCGGCCTTGTGCAAGCTGCCAAAACACCGCGACGATAGTTCCGAAGGCAAATGAAAGGAGCGAACCAAAGGCCTGGTTGCCCCATTCCTTTCCGGTCATCTTGTTGTAAATCGACCATGCTACGCCGACCGCTCCAAGACAGAAAAGAATGATCGCCATCAGCTTGAGGGCTTCACGAATGATGTTCGAAAGATTGCTCGCATCACCAGTGAAGATCGGCCCCTGCGCCGACGCAAGGTTTGTGAAAAGTAAAACCAATGCGAACGGTGCTAACTGGGTTAGCCCGCCCTTTGTGATCGTTAAAAGTTTCTTCATATTCGTCCTCGCTGAAGTGGATTTCCTGATGTTGATGAATGACCAAAAGCGTCAATGGTTTCTCTCGCTCTGCAAGGGTCGTGCCGTTTGAAGAAAGCGATTGTTGGCACATCGGTTGCCGATGCCCTCGGCATGAAGCAACCGATCAGCATCGCCCTCATACTCATCGTCCTTCCCTTGCTCGGCTTTCCTTTATCAGCAGCGTCCCAGGAAACACAAAGAATTTCCCGAAGCACACTTGCAAGAATGGATGTACTTTCGCGAGCGCGTTTGTTCGAGGCGACCATTGAGAAAGCAGCGAGAAGTGAAGGCGTCGACCCACTAATTCTCTGGACTATCGCCTACAACGAAACCCGCTTCCGTCCATGGCTGACCAGTCCTAAGAATGCACAGGGAATGATGCAATTCATGCCGGCAACTGCGGCTCGATTTGGTTTGGCCGATCCATACGAACCAACCTCATCAATCCGGGCAGCAGCTCGGTATGTGAAGTACTTGGGACAGCTTTTCGATTGGAGACTAGAGTCTGTTTTGGCAGCCTATAACGCGGGGGAAGGAACCGTTTCGGCCTATATACAGGGTCGTGAATTGCGAGCCAACGGGAAATTGATCAATGCATCGAGGCGCAGGACCGCCCACGGCGTACCGCCGTACAAAGAGACGGTCGGGTACGTTTCGCAAGGTGTGAAAGTTTATCGCTGGTTAAAGGAACAAGGAAGGCTCTCCAGCTTTTCTCCAACGGACGCGATCGCCAACACGTCCGAAATTCCAAGTGCACCTAACGCGCAAGAAAGACAAGCTATTACCGTGTTTTACGATCCCCGTACAGGTAAACGAATGGCGGTCTCGTTGAATAACAGCGTCTGGGCGCCGCTGCTGGATTTCGGGCCCGTCATCGTCGGGCCATCGATCCCCAAAAACTCAACTCAACTAGCTC
>DAIOWA010000709.1:0-1842 GCA_036758705.1 Pyrinomonadaceae bacterium
AAGCAAGCCATCAGCAACGCACTCGCGCATGAACGCAAACACAGCTTTCAAGTCGTCTTTCGTAAGGCGGGGATAGCTTTCTATCAGATCTGCCTCAGTCCATCCATCGGCAAGCCGATCCAGAATCAACTCAACCGAAAGACGGGTCCCTTTGATCGTCGGCTTGCCAACGAGAACATTTGGATCCGCTACAATTCTATCTTCCCAATTCATTTTCCTATTATATCGCCAACGCGTCTTACTTTGAATACAAACCTTTACTCGAATTCCGCCTGATCTGGGCCAGCTCGAAAAACATCCTTCGAGTATCGCGCATTACGCTTACTTTTGAGCCTTCAACGTTGTTCCAGCGGACCGGGATCTCTTTTAGGCGGAGTTCGTTATAGTTCGCGACAAAAAGAAACTCGACATCGAACCCGAAGCGGTCGATTGTCATTAGGTCGAGGAGTGGGCGGAACTTGTTCATTCCAAAGGCCTTGAAGCCGCATTGCGTGTCCGAGAATTTCAGGCCCGACATCGTGCGGATGATCAGGTTCATCACCTTACCGCCTTGTTCTCGGCGCCAGGGTTGATGGGTGCCGATGAGCGAGCGATCAAGGGCTCGCGAGCCGAATGTTACGTCGAACTCACCGTTCCTGATCGGGTCGATCAGCTTCGGCATTTCTTCGATGGGAGTTGAAAGATCGGCATCGGTAAAAAGGGCGATATCCGCCGAAGCCGCCAGTAGCCCGGTCTTGACCGCGAATCCCTTACCGCGATTCTCCTCGTACCGGATCACTCTCGTCTCAATGTCGTCGATGCCCGAGAAAAATGCCTCCGCGGACGCCGCCGTGCCATCCTTCGATCCGTCATCGACGACGATGATCTCAGCCCGAATCGCGCTCGTTCGCAAGTACGCAATGATCTTCTCGAGTGACGACCCGAGGCGGTCTTGCTCTTCGTAGGCGGGGATTACAATGGATACGTCGGGCCTCATTTTTACAAAGACTCAATGTTAAGGAGTCATTCTCGAATTGTAAATTCAGAAAATGCTGTTATCGCGGTAAACGCGGATGTCGGGCGCAACACCTAATATATGCTAGACTTTCAAAGGGTTAACAACGCCATAAATGGGCAATAAGTTCGCAATAATTACCGTTATATTGGTCGCCGTCGGTGCCGTGGTTGGAGGCTTGTTCGGAAAGCTGCCGGTAATGACGTCGGCAGACAACGCCGTGACGGGTGCAAAGATCCTCGCGGACTATCGTGAAGGCGTCGATGTTGTCGAGAAGAACTACGTCGGCACGGTCGATCATGAAAAGATCACCGATAGTTCGATCCAGGGCCTTTTATGGACGCTTGACCCGCATTCGGCATTTTTCACGCGCGAAGAATTTCAAAAGCTGACCCAAGAACAGGCTTCGGAGTTTTACGGGATCGGCGTGTCGATCCTGCAGCATCGCGGCGGCGTCTTTGTACAGTCTGTGGTTCCGGGAACGCCCGCCGATAAGGCAGGGTTGCGATACGGCGATAAGTTTTTGCAGGTCGACGGAAAAGATGCGACCGAGTGGTCAAGTTCCGAGGTATCAAAGAACGTCCGAGGTGAGAAAGGCACCGCCGTAAAGGTTAAGGTCGAGCGTGCCGGATCGCCGACGCCGGTTGATTTCGAGATCGTTCGCGGAGGAGTTCCTCTGCCCTCGATCCGCAATTATTTTCTTCTGCCAAACGGTGTCGGATATGTCGGGTTGACGGGCGGTTTTCAAGAAACGACTGCCGCCGAACTTGGTGATGCTATAGAGGATCTGGAAAAGCAGGGAATGAAGAGTCTTATCCTTGATCTTCGCGGCAATCCGGGCGGTATTC
>DAIOWA010000710.1:0-1841 GCA_036758705.1 Pyrinomonadaceae bacterium
AAACCGGACATTTCTATTGTGGTAAGAAGTAGGACATTTCTAATGTGGTATGACACCATTTTTCCGTTTCAAGCCCAACGCCCAAGCAGCTTCGCTCCACCGTTAGCTATCGATTGAAGCATCGCAAGCTTGATCCTGTCAGTCCCGCGATAAGAAACCAGCGGCATCAAGCCGACCGCGAGAAGCTTGTTGACGCTGTCGTCCGTCATCGGTATCTCAGCACACGATTTGTAGACCGTCTCGCCATCCGCCTTGTAAATATGTAACGGCAATCCGTCGATGTCCTGAGTGAGCCGGTCCTTCATTTCCCACCCGTAGTTCGCAAAGCTGTCGGCAAGCATTTGCCCGACGGCGAAGCATCCATTCGACCACAAATAATTATCGTGTTCTGAAGCTGACTCAAACTCTTCGAACGTGAAGGTATCCAGCGGTTCGGTGTCGCTCCCGTACGGCATGCGCGTTATAAATCTTGGGATCGTCATTCCGAGAAACTGCGACTCCGCTTGCTGCGCGAGTGCCGACCAAAGTTTTGCAACGTTCGGATCGGCGGCAGAGTTCCATTCAGCCGGGTCCGAATGTTCGTAGAGCGAATGAACACCGAGCACATCGGGCCGCATATGCGAGACGAACGGGGCTCCCGCACCCGCTGCGATCTTCGACAGACGCATCAGCGTCGCAACATCATCGAGAACCGGTGCAAAGGCATAGTCACCCAGGATCAGCGACCACGGGTCGGCATTTTGCGTCTCAATCGCATCGCGTACCAGGATCTCATAAAGCCTTGTCGATGAAAGGCTCTCGGCTGATTTTAGATCGGCCGCAAGTTCATCCTTCGATGCGTCGAGGATGAAGATCTTCAGTTCGGCCGACGTGTCAGCACGCCGAACCAAAAAAAATAATCCGCGCCACGCTGCCTCGAGAGTTTGAAATTTTCGGTGATGCAAAATCTTTCGCATCAGCCCGCTCGTTGCCGCATCGACCAACGCGACAAGGCTTGATTGCTGGTGCTCATCGACGGTCACCAGATGTGGGCGAACAAGTTCGCTGACAAGGCTTCCTAATTCGCCGGTGAGCTTTTGCTTCGGAGCGGCCGCTCCGCCTTCGGGTCTCGCAAGGATCGCATCGAGCAGGTTGTCAGCAACAGGCTCGTCATCTACGGCCGCGGTCGGCGGCGCGACGTCCTCGCGTTTGAGCCCGAAAAGCTGCTTCACTTCGTAGGCAGCATCGTTGAAGGAGTCAGAGCTATTGAGCCGCTTTCGCAGCGATCGCAGCTGTTCGAACATATCGACCCGGCGAAAGATCTCGTCCGGATGAAAATCGTCGAGCGAACTGAACTCAAGCGCTATCTCGGATCCGTCTTCGAAATCTAGTAAGACGGTTGTTTTCAGACGCGCGATGACCTCGTCAAAGTTGTCACGGTCGATCTCGATCGGGCTCCGCGCCGAAAAGTCGCGGCGCTCCGCATCACCGCTCCAATTTCCAAGCGCCAGAATGTGAAACGGCGGGTCATCGACCACGTTTCCCGAAACTCCGCCAAAGGTAAACAGACTCTCCAGACTTCCGTCGTTAAGATCGATCGGCATATTGTCTCCAAAAGGTTATTTGAATATAGGAAGCCACTATCAACCGAAGCCCCGAAAATGTCAATTTTCAGGACTGTTTGCGTTTGACGGTTTGGCGGCCGGTGACGGATCGCGGTGTTATCCGGTAGATAACCTCGATGTTCTCGCGAACCCAGCTGTCCATCCATCTAACGCTGATCGCCGGGGTAAGTCGCGGATTCACCTTTAGAATGTGATCGAGCGCCTTCTGCCTGGCGTCTTCGTCTGTGATCTGTTCGG
>DAIOWA010000711.1:0-1838 GCA_036758705.1 Pyrinomonadaceae bacterium
CCTGAAGAATCAAACAGGTTTCCGGAAATCGGCCGTCACGACGCGATCCAAAAAGAGCCGATCACAGAGGTCGAAAATAAAATCGATTCTCCTGTTGAAACTCCTGATGTTTCAGTGGCGGCGGACGTCGCCGTTACTGAACAGTCAGTAAATTCGGTCGTCCTATCTGAAAAGGAGCCTTACAACTTTGATTCGTGCACCGTTACGGCCGTAATACAGTTGCTGCCGGAAAGAGACGGACTGCGAGATTGCGTTGTAAGTGTCCGATCACATGACTTTGCGCCGCAGATAATCTTTACAAATATGGGGTGTGAAAGCGGCAGGTTGGATGTATCTATTCCGGTGTCGACTGCACTTGAACATTATAGAAACAAACTTCCGGTCCTCGCGGCTGAGAAGATGAAGAGGGAACAGACTGCGACTAAAAAGCGGGCATCCAAAACGCTTTCGAAGAGTCAAAATAAGGCTGTCCAGAAAGCAGACACGAACGCCGAAACTGCTTCAACTTCAACTCAAATACCGCAGGAACAAGCGAAAGATCAGCAGACTCTCTTCGCTTCATAAAAAATCATGGCAAACGAAACGAATACTCAACCTGCCGAAAACGACGCGGGCACGACGAAGAGCGCCGATACGGTTTCGACCGAAAGCACCGACACGGCAACTCCTGTAACCGACACGAAGGCTACCATCAAGATCGAAGGCCAGACGTTCGAACTGGATGCATCGCTCGCACAGGAAGATAAGACGCTGAAGGTTGTGCTTCAGCCGCATTTCGCTTCGATAGAGAACGCGAACATAACGCGGGAAATAAAAGACGGGAAGCTGAGCGTAACCATCGTCAAGAGAGCGCAGCACAAGGGATATGCCGGCTGATGACTCACCTTTGGAACTATTGCGGGCAGAGGATGAGCAGATCAATCCCGCGATCATTCTTGCGGATAAGCTGATGCGACGAGACGCGGAGCAACTTCTGACCGTCGAAGAAGTAAGTGAAGCGGAGAGCATCTTGACTATCGGCACTCAGGAGATCGAAGTGATCGAATCGCACCGCAGAGCATTTCTAAACACTCCGGCGTCGGCGGTCGATTATGTTCCGATCGGATTCTGAATAAAAGGGCCGCTATGACGAGATTAGCATACGCGAGCGTCGAAAACGGCAGAGTAAATTATGCCTTCGGCGACCGGTTAATTCGTTCTCTCGAATACCTTCGATTCAAGGCTAAGAGTCACAACGCCATCTATGCATGCGAAACAGTTTCCCGAGTCGTGTCGGAGCAGAACAAGTACCGCCTTTATATGGAGATGTTTCCGAAGGAATGGAGGCGTTCAAGAAGTAGTCTATACAAGGCAGGGCATTTCAAGGCCTACAGCGAGCGCACCAATGAGTTCTTCCAACTTGTAAACGATAAATGCTTTCCGCTGCTCGAATACTGGCATGACGATCCGGAACTTGAACTCGAACGGTTTGCGATTCCTGCGATGAACTTCGACCTGTGCTGTGAAGAGGTAGATTTCGCCCATCTACGTGTCAGCTATCTCGTCGGTTTGATGTTCTACTTTGTCGAAGACGATGAGATCTGGACTTACTTCGCAGAACAATATGGTGTTGACAGAAAGTTACTTCCTCCGATTAAGGCCTCGTCACACGCAAACGTCTTGAGAGACAAGCAGAGCGCGAGAACTAAACCTTACAGCGATCTGGTTAGGCTGGTCGATCACTCTACCGGCAACCCATGGCTCGATATTTCAAACTGTCAGTATCCGGAGTTATTTGAATGGAACAAAGAGACGGTAGATTGGTTAACTGAAACCTATAAGTCTGCAGGCCAGTATTT
>DAIOWA010000712.1:0-1834 GCA_036758705.1 Pyrinomonadaceae bacterium
TGAGGTCATTGACCGACATTCGCCCGACGCACTCTCAATCGAGGAAGCCTTCTACGCCGCCAACGTCGGTGTCGCGATGAAGCTCGGACAGGTCCGCGGCGTCGTGCTGCTGCTCGCGGAACAACGAGGCCTGCAGATCGCCGAATACGCACCGCGGCTCATCAAGCAAACGGTTGTCGGCTACGGCGCGGCTGAAAAACATCAGGTCGGCGAGATGGTGCGGATCCTGTTGCGACTGAAAGAGGCTCCGAAACCGCACGACGTCGCCGATGCCCTTGCCATCGCGATCTGCCATTTCCACCATGCAGGTATGAAAGATCGGATAGCGAAAGCTATCAGCAAGTAACCCCTATCGGAAAGAAATATGAAGTTCGTCCTCACAGCGATACTCGTTTGCCTCACCATATGCACCGTCGACGCGCAGAAACGGCGGCCCGCCGCCGTAAGATCCCGCGAGATCGGACAGATGGCGTACGTGATTGACGAAACCTTATCCGTACTCCGCCCGAAACCAAGCCTGTTCGCAATGCCCATGCAGCGGATGCGTCGCGGGCGTGTTGTTAAGATCATGGGAGTCGCCGAAGCCGACGGCGTGAAATTCTATCGCGTCTCGGCGATTCCGACCGGCTCCGGTTGGGTCCAGGCCGATGCCGTCTTCGGCAAGTTTCGCGAAGACGACGACGCTCGCCTCGCACGGCTCGTGCAGTCGATGAGCGGCTTCGACCAGATCGAGACGGCGACCGAATTCTTCACACTATTCCCAACGTCACAGTTTCGTGCCCCGATCCTGCTGCTCTACGGCGATCTGCTCGAGGACGCGGCCGCCAAACTTTCACGCGATGCGACCCGTCAGCTCAGCCGACCCGAAATGGCCGCGTCCGCCGCTCCGCTGCACAGTTACTACCTAAACTACGTCAGCCTCGACCGCTACCGCCGCATCGGCATCACTTTTCTCTTCAATCCGTCGACAAAGCAATTCCACTACGACGGAGCGAGCTGGAAGGAACTCGTGCTAAAACACAAAAACACCAACGAAGCCGCCGAAGCTCAGAAACGCCTGGATTCTTTGAAGGAAAAATTGGCGAAACAACTGGAAACTCGAAACTGAAAACTCGAAACTGGTAATCAAAACAATTTTTGCACCAGTTCCGAGTTATGAGTGACGAGTTTCCAGTTAGTAATTCAATGACGTCGCGATCTCTGATGCGACGCGGGCGTTGTTTTCGAGCAGGGCGATGTTGGCTTTTAGGGTCGCACCTTGGCTGCGTTCGGAGAGTTGAGCAAGAAGGAATGGGGTTACTTCTTTGCCCTTAATTCCCTTTTCCTTCCCGGCCTTGAGAGCCTCGAACAGCATCGCCTCAACATCTGTAATTTTAAGTTCAGCGGCTTCAGGAACCGGCACGGTCACGAGGATCGTGTTGCTCATCTCAAGATCATTTCGCATCTCGGCGATCTTCGAAACTTCCTTCCCGGTCTCGACACGAGCGTCTACGCTGAGTCCGCTTGAACGCGAATAGAACGCCGGAAAATCATCCGTCTGCCAACCGAGGACCGTGACTCCAAATGTCTCAAGCCACTCGCGTGTTGCGGGCAGATCGAGCACGATCTTCGCACCCGAACAGACAACGATTATCGGCGTGCGGGCAAGTTCGGGCAGATCCGCGGAAACGTCAGTCCGGTCACCGCGATGAACGCCGCCAATGCCGCCGGTCGCGAATACTTTGATGCCCGCACGATGAGCGAGAAACGTCGTCGTCGCGACTGTGGTCGCTCCGGTTAGCTTGTGGCCTATGGTTATCGGCAGATCGCGTCGCGAGATCTTCTTGACGTCCTT
>DAIOWA010000713.1:0-1834 GCA_036758705.1 Pyrinomonadaceae bacterium
GCCGCTGAAAAAGTTGTTCAATTGGCTCGCAAGTGCGGGATTGATCTTCTTCAACCGGTCCTGCACCTTCTTGGCCTCTTTCTTGTTCCCCGTCAAGTGATAGACCTCACCGAGATTTACCAGGCCAAACGCGTTATTTCCATCCAGCGTAGATACCCGCTGAAACTGTGCCAACGCATTTGTCAGATCATTCGACCCGCGGTACGCAAGCCCCAGCTGATTCAATGCAATGACCCAATCGGACCGAAGAGCAAGGGCCGCGTTCAATGCAACAACCGCACCCGCGAAATCTCCCAGCGAATTCTTAGTCGAACCCAGATTCATCTGAGCGGCGTCAAGTTTCGGATCCTGCTGGACGGCGGTTTCAAGATACTTCTTACTGAGTTCAAGCTTCGCCTGCGACTCTTCCGGCGGCCGGTTGTTCGCCTTATCATTGCGAGCGGCGTTGTAGTATCCCCAGCCGACATTGTTATTGTCGACCGCATCCGGACTCAACTCACGAGCCCTATTCAGCCTTGCGGTTGCCTTGTCCCATTCATTCGTCTTGCCGAGGCAATAACCCCATTCGCTGTAAAGATTTGCGTTGGTCTTGTTGCCCGGCTCGGCGGCCTTGTAAGCCGCATTCGCCTCCGCATATCGCTCGAGTTGACGATAGGTACTCGCCAGATTGGCCTGAGCCTGATAGTTCTCCGGCTCGATCTTCACGACGTTCTGATAAGCAACCAGCGCATCGTTATACTTTTCCTTGTTGTAATACATCACACCCAGGTCGAACCACGCAGCTGCAAGGTTCGGATCGACCTTGACCGCGTCCTGATATGCAATAAGGGCGTTGTCATTCTGGCTGATCTTTGCATAGATCGCACCACGCTGATACTGGATCGCACCATTCTGCGGCTCACTTTTAGCAGCCGTGTCCAGCATGGCCAGAGCTTCCTGATCGCGTCCCTGTCTGGACATTAGGGTGATACGCGCCATCTGAGCCTCGGGACTGTCAAATCCCGCCGCCTTTGCCTTACCGAGATAGTTCTCTGCCTCGGCCGCTTTGCCTTCCTCGGCGTATGCCAGCCCGAGCGGCATATAGAGCGAGGTCAATTCAGGATCTTCCTTTAGCGCTTTCTCGTAGAATTCGATCGCCTGAGCCGTCCTGCCCTTCGCATCGTGGATCTCACCCAATTTTGCCAATGCCGATTCGTTTTTCGGATCAAGCGTGACGGCCTCTTCAAGATAAGGAACGGCCGCGTCGTTTTGAGTGTCCCCGGCGGCAGTGATGCCGGTGGCGGTCAAAGCCTCACTCAGCCCTAGCTTCGCATCCGCGTTTCTTGGGTTCGCCTTCAATGCAGCACGGAAACTCGTCGTCGCTCCCGCAACATCGCCATCGGCGAACTGCTTCTCTCCCTTCGCCGCAAGAGTGTTCGACAGACGCAGCTTCTGATTCCGCTCGCGTGCCCGAGCTCTCGCGATCGTCGCGGCACGAGCCTTCGCCGCGTCCGCCTTCCTCTTCCTCGCAGTCGCGATCTGATTCCTCACGCGTTCCCGTCGGACATTTACCGAAGCTCCGCCGCTCGCAAAAGCCCGAACGGCCCCGCGTTCCTGCGGCTGTTTCCGCGAACCGCGGAAGACAAAAACGCTCGCACCGCCTGAAAGATCACTCTCCGGGACGAGATCGTTTGCCTGTACGTCGATAACAAACCCGGTCGACAGGATCGAAGATATTAATAGGAACGAAGCGAAAGTGCGGATCTTGAGCAGCATAGCAACCTCTTTTGAATCATCGCCGCAGGTGAAAAAGCGCGGCCGGAAAGAACACAAAGTATATCGTATCGCTGACGTA
>DAIOWA010000714.1:0-1821 GCA_036758705.1 Pyrinomonadaceae bacterium
TTCTCGATCCCGCTGGGCGAGGCGGCGATGGCGGTGATGGCGGGAAACTCGGTTGTGATCAAGCCGTCCGAGTTGACGCCGCTGATCGGCGAAAAGATCGGCGAGATCTTTGAGAAAGCTGGGGCGCCTGAGAGGCTTGTACAGATCGTCCACGGAGCGGGAGAGGCCGGAGCGGCGCTCGTCGATGCAGCTCCGGACAAGCTGATGTTTACCGGCTCTGTCGCGACCGGCAAGAAGATCGCGGAAGCAGCGTCGAAAAATCTTACTTCGACCGTGCTCGAACTCGGCGGGAAAGATCCGATGATCGTCTTTGAGGACGCTAATCTCGAATTAGCAGCGGGCGGGGCGGTCTGGGGAGCGTTCTGCAACGCCGGCCAGTCCTGTTCGTCGGTCGAGCGTTTGTACGTTCACGAATCGGTTGCTGAAAAACTGACCACGTTGATCGTCGGGAAAGTTAATCAGATGAAACAAGGCCGCGGCGATTCGGAAGACATCTCGATCGGGCCGATGTCGTCAGAGCGGCAATTGAAGATCGTAGTGGATCACGTCGCCGCGTTTCGCGAAGCAGGTGCGACGATCGAGATCGGAGGGAGCGCGGACGCCTTCGTCCGCGAGGATTCGTTCGAGACTAACGGGGAGAATCCAATACGGGCGGACGATGGCGTCCGCGTTCCGATGTTTTACCCGCCGACCGTCATCACCGGAGCGACGAACGATATGCGGCCGATGCAGGAAGAGACGTTTGGGCCGACGCTGCCGATCGCGACATTCAAGACCGAAGAGGAGGCGATCGCTCTCGCGAACGACTCCGAGTTCGGGTTGACCGCGAGCGTCTGGACGAAGGACCACGCAAAGGGCCGGCGAGTAGCGGAACAGATCGAAGCCGGATCCGTCTGCATCAACGAAGTTCTCTACACCCACGGAATCGGCCAAACTCCGTGGGGCGGCTTCAAGAACTCCGGCCGCGGGCGGACCCACGGCATCGAAGGGCTGATGGAACTCGTCCAACCCCAACACATCCACACCAACCGCATCGCGCTCCTCCCCGACGCCTGGTGGATGCCCTACACGCCAACCGCCGTCGAAACCTTCCGCGGCTTCGCAACAAAGTTTGCCAGCGGTTCCTTGCTGAAAACCGCGACGTTAGTGCCTCAGTTATTGAAAAGGGTAAGAGAACTAATAAAGAAATGAGCGAAAGGATGCCCTCGATATTTTTTGGCCACGGAAATCCGATGAACGCGCTTGCGGACAATGGGTGGACGCGGGCGTGGCGGGCGATCGGGGAGTCTATATCGAAGCCGAGGGCCGTAGTCTGTATCTCGGCTCATTGGTATGTTCCGGCAGTGGCGGTAACGGCGATGGAGACGCCGCGGACGATCCATGACTTTGGCGGATTTCCGCGCGAGCTGTTCGAATATCAGTATCCGGCACCGGGTTCGCGAGAGGTTGCCGAGCGAGTTGCCGAACTCATAAGCGTCGATGTCATTCTGGATGACAACGGATGGGGGCTCGATCACGGGACGTGGTCGGTGCTGTGCCACGCATTTCCCGACGCGGACGTGCCGGTCGTGCAGCTATCGATCAATGAAACGCAGCCGGCTCCGTTTCATTACGAGATCGGACGAATGCTGGCGCCGCTGCGTGACAAAGGTGTACTCATTGTCGGGAGCGGGAATATCGTCCACAATCTGCACGCATACGCATGGGGCGATCAGAAGCGTGGGCCGTTCGATTGGGCGCAGCGGTTTGAAGAAAAGGCTCGCGATCTGATGCTGTCAGGCGATCACGAGCCGTTGATATATTATGAGGCTATGGGTAAGG
>DAIOWA010000715.1:0-1820 GCA_036758705.1 Pyrinomonadaceae bacterium
AAGTTATCCGTTTTTACTGCGCGAAATCGCCGATCCGCCGATCACGCTTTACGTACGCGGCGATTGGCAGGCGTGTCTTGAGGAGCCGTGCGTCGGCGTCATCGGTTCGCGAAACTGTTCGACCTACGGCAAGAACTCGGCGGAGATGCTGTCGCGTGAACTCGCGGCTCGCGGGATCACGATCGTCTCAGGACTCGCACGCGGCATCGATACCTCGGCTCATCGAGGAGCGATCGAAGCAAAAGGCCGGACGATCGGCGTGCTCGGGACCGGGCTCGACTCTATCTATCCCAAAGAAAACACACGGCTTGCTGAGGAAATTCTCGACAAAGGCGGAGCGCTGTTCACACAGTTCCCGCTCGGAACGCCGCCGCTGAAGGACAACTTTCCTTATCGCAATCGAATCATAAGCGGGCTTAGTTTGGGTGTGCTGATCGTTGAAGCTTCCGAGCGAAGCGGATCTTTGATAACGGCGCGGCTCGCGATGGAACAGAACCGCGAGGTAATGGCGGTGCCCGGAAACATCACGTCCGGCAATTCGTTCGGCACTAACTATCTGATCAAAGCCGGTGCGAAGCTCGTCCAGCAATGGCAGGACGTCGTCGCCGAACTCCCGAGCGAGATCGCCGCGTCAATTCTGCCGCCTAAGGTCGAGAATGCCAGAACCCGGAGCGATAGCGACGGGGTCGGCTCGGCACCGTTGGATCTAACCGACCACGAACGCACTATCTGGCCGCTGCTGCCTGTCGATGACTCAATACATATAGATGTATTGCTTGAGGAAAGCCGCCTGTCATTCGGTGATCTGAACGCCGCTCTCGTCGGCCTCGATCTGCGAGATCTGATAAGAGTTCTGCCGGGCAAGAATTATGCTCGCAAGATGTGACCCGTAAATTTTCGGGTTGACGAGTTAAAGATAATGTCTTAAGGTCTAGCATCGCAGAGAGGCGGATGCCGACAAGATAGAAATGTCAGACGCTTTTGCAATGCGGCTGGCATATTTTTTTCCGATAACGGAAAAGACGAACAAGGGGTCAGTAACTGAAAATGTCAAAGAATCTTCTAATAGTTGAAAGTCCCGCGAAAGCGAAAACCATCGAAAAGATCCTGGGGAAGGACTTTCAAGTAAATAGCTGCTATGGCCATATCCGCGACCTTGAAAAGGCGGGCATGGGCATTGATATTAAGAACGATTTTGAACCTAGTTATATTGTCCCCGACGATAAAAAGAGGGTCGTAAATGAGCTAAGGTCTCTTGCAAAAAAGTCCGACGAAGTATGGCTCGCAACAGACGAAGACCGTGAGGGCGAGGCCATAAGCTGGCATCTATGTGAGGTGCTCGGGCTTGATCCGGGAGTTACCAAGAGGATCGTTTTTCACGAGATCACAAAACCCGCTATCGAGGATGCTGTAAAGAATCCGCGCAGGGTGAATATGGATCTGGTGATGGCGCAGCAGGCTCGGCGCGTACTTGATCGAATAGTCGGTTTTGAATTGAGCCCCGTCCTCTGGCGTAAGATCAGTGCGGGCGGTAATAACCTCAGCGCCGGGCGAGTACAGAGTGTTGCGGTTCGTCTGATCGCCGACCGCGAACGCGAGATCAACGGTTTCGAACAATCCAGCCACTTCAAGATCGAAGGCCTATTCGTTGCCGATGACATAACCGGAAAGTCCGTTACCTTCAAGGCCGAAGGACGCAAACAGGACAGCCGCGAAGATGCAGAAAAGTTCCTAAAAAGCTGCATCGGCGCGGACTACAAAGTAACCGATGTCCGCGTCAAGCCCGGCAAACGCACACCTGCCCCGCCATTTACCACCTC
>DAIOWA010000716.1:0-1819 GCA_036758705.1 Pyrinomonadaceae bacterium
ATTCGCCCGCCCGCAGTCCCAGCGGCGATGGAGCAGACGTTCCCGGTGCATCCGCGGCTCGAACCACGTCGAGGTCGAATCCGAAAAATGTGTTCAGTGCCGTACTGTGCTTGATGAACTTGTTCTTGATCATCTCTTTTAACTCGACGTCACTATCCGAACGTGAGCGAAGCAGCTCCAGGCTGATCCGCTGTACGCCGAGCTGCCGGATGTAGTCGTAATAGACCGGCGAGCAGAAATGGGTTTGATATCCGACCTCAAAGAAGTGATCAGGTGTGATATGGCTCTCGTCCAATAGCTGACGATAGGGCGTTCCGCTGTTTCGCTGTTCGGCGAGGCGAACGTCCAGATGCGAATCCACGTTGATCCCGATCCAGTTTTCGCGTCCGAATACGTCAGCCATAGCGACACCGTCCGGATAAGAAATGTCGTTGCCGCCGCCCATGACGATCAGGCGTTTTCCATCGCGCAAGATCTGCGACACGACCGCGGAGTGCGTGTCGTGGGTTTCCTCAAGCGTCGCCCCGATCTTCGTGTCCCCGAGGTCGAACAGCCGTTTGCGAATGTTGAACGGCGTCAACTTGTAGAATTGTTCGCGGATCGCCGACGGTGCGTGCTCCGCTCCCGGGCGTCCGTTGTTGCGTCGAACGCCTTCATCCTGCGGACAGCCGAGTATGACTATCTCCGACGCAGCATAATCGCTCTCCTCCCGCTTAACGATCTCGCCAAGACGCGGATCGTTCTTGTCATTCCGTGTGAAAAACAGGTCGCCGTTCGGCCTCGTGGTTTGGCTGAAGATCTCGCTCATGATGGTTTATTGGAAAGATTGGACAAGTCAAATATAGCCGAACTCAAGGCATTCGCGAAACATGGCCTTGCACGAGTTCGTTACGTCGGTGAACCTATATGGTGTCCCTGCGAGTGACCGAAAACCATACGCAGCCTTATATTTACAGTGTTTTATGGGCTTCTGACGACTGGTACAGTCATTGCCTATCTACCTGTGAAGCAATCAAACTCGGCTCTTTTGAGCCGTTATCATTTGGGGGAAGTTATGAAAAAGACACTGATATATTTCATCATGTCCACGCTGCTCGCCGCGATGTTTATTTTCGCAGCACCGACATCCAGCGAGGCACAGTCGGCATACTATCGTAAGCGAGTCTACCGCAACGGCCGTGTTACCTGGGTTCGCGTCCGCAAACCTAGCTACTACCGCCGTCACCGTAACCGCATCAACATGGCAGTCGGCACCGGTGCCGGGGCCGTAATCGGCGGCCTCATCGGTGGCCGAAAAGGAGCCCTTATCGGAGCGGGTTCAGGCCTCGCCGGATCAGCGCTGTATACTTACAAACTGAATCCGAAAAAGCGGAAGTATCGTAAGGTTCGCAGGTATTGAGTTCCAGCTTTTAGGTACTTGCGAGAGGCTGCCTCCGAAGCGAGGCGGCCTCTCTTCGCGCTCAGATCGGAGCGACCTCGATAAGTCTCATTTGGATCGACGGACTCGCTCCCGACGAACGTATCAGCCGTGTTAGTATGGGAGACCGCTGACGGCTGAAAAGGTGCGCGTCTTTTTACAGTCTTTTCACAGCGTTTTTATAAGCCTCTTGACCGCAGGGTCTTTTTTCAATATTCTGCGGGCGTTCGTTCCCATTTTGTTCTTAGGAGATTCTCGTGAAAGCTTTTCTTATTGTGTTTACGCTTTTGACTGTAGGAGCAGCATCATCCGTCGCGTCAGCCCAAGGAATGAGCGAGGCTTGCGGTGACTCTTCGGGAAGTAATTGGGCTGCTGATTCGGCGGTTTATGGTCGCGTCACAC
>DAIOWA010000717.1:0-1817 GCA_036758705.1 Pyrinomonadaceae bacterium
CGAATCTCCGTCGTACGATGTCGAGCGGAGCAAGGCGGTTCAGCTTTGGATCGAGAACGAGGCTCGTAAGATCGGCATCGATCTCGAGATCGAGCGAATCCCGGCCGAAGAGTTCGGCGAGCACCTGATAATCCGTGCGTTTCCGGGTGACGCAAAGCCCTATCTCCTTCTGGGCCATAGCGATACAGTGCATCCGGCCGGGACGAAGGAACAGAATCCGACGCGGATCGACGGCGACAAGTTCTACGGCTGCGGGATTTTCGATATGAAGGCGGGCATCGTCCTGATGCTCGAAGTTCTGCGATATTTTGCGGAAACAGGGACCAGACCTTCGCGGCCGATAACGATCTTTCTCTCATGCGACGAAGAAGTCGGCAGCTATTCGGGCCGTCCGATCCTTGAAAAAGAAGCCGCCAATGCCGAAGCGTGCTTAGTATTCGAACCATCCGCCGCCGGCCGCGTAAAGACCGGCCGCAAAGGCACGGCAATGTACACCGTCCGCGCTCACGGCGTACCTGCACACGCCGGCCTCGAACCCGAAAAAGGTGCAAGCGCGATCCTTGAGCTTTCCCGGCAGATCGAACGCCTCCACACCTTCAATAACGTCGAAGCCGGAACGACCGTAAACGTCTGCACTATGCGTGGCGGCACAACGACGAACGTGATTCCCGAACACGCCGAATGCACCGTTGACGTCCGCTTTACGTCGATGGACGAAGCCGTCCGGATCGATGCCGCGATCAAGGGATTAACTCCATTCGACGACCGCGTTTCGGTTTCAATTGAAGGCGACGTAAACCGCCCGCCCATGGAGCGGACCGATGGCGTCGCATCTCTCTATGAGCAGGCCCATCAGGCCGCCGCGTCGTTCGGCTACGAGCTCGGCGAAACCCAGGTCGGCGGCGCGTCCGACGGCAACTTCGTAGCCGCTCTCGGCGTCCCCGTCCTAGACGGCCTCGGCATCACCGGCGACGGCGCCCACACGCTCCACGAGCATATCCTTGTAAGCGATATCGCGAACCGAGCGGCGTTGATCACAAGTCTCATTGCGGCCTGAAGATTATGTCCTCCCCCGAACTCGTTCACACGATCACTGACTGGTACGACGGAGCACGAGAAGGCGTCGCGGATTTTCGAGGGGCACCGCATTATTTTCTGAATGAGTGGGATGAGGACAAAGGATTTTGGACCGAAACCTATTTCCTGGCGCCTCTTGACGATGAAACCTTTAACCTATCCCTTGAAAACTGGGAGATATGGCTTCGATGGGACCGAGCGTTCAAGAGAGGACAAACCACGCAAGAGACACACCCGGCGCTCCCCGAGGATCGACGGCGCCACGAAGAATTAGAAGCAATTCTGAAGGAGCGACTTGTCGTTGATACGAATGCAGGCTTACGGGCGACCGCGAAGTTCGAGTACGGTGAGCCGACAAGGGTAGTATGGACTGAATAGACGTATTCGGGAGGCGCATCCTGTCCGGTGATGGGCGCGGTCTTCAAAACCGTTAGCGGGTGCGCGAGAGCGTACCTGGGTGGGTTCGACTCCCACACGCCTCCGCCAAGAAATTTGCGAGTGTCGATTTGCGATCGGCTGATAGCTGAAAGCTGATAGCTGTACGAAATCCAAATGAAGAGTTGGATATCTCTTAACATGACACCGGGTGTGGGTCCCAGAGCGGCGACTAAACTTCTCGAAAGGTTTGGCTCGGCGGACGCTGTCTTCGACGCGCGGCGACCTGAACTCGAATCGCTGCGGATCAGGCCGGAGACGATCGAGAGCATCATGAAGAAGGAGTTTCATGATAAGGCTCTTGA
>DAIOWA010000718.1:0-1814 GCA_036758705.1 Pyrinomonadaceae bacterium
AATCTATCCATTCTACTCCCTAACCGGGCGATGCCAAGTTGTATTTTTGTGTACTCAACTGATGCTATACCGCCTGTGCCTCTGTTTAAGTATGAAAGTGGCAAGGGGGACGTGAAGGGATTTAGAAATATCTTTTTCTGAATTTAATGCCTTCGGTCAAATGACGGCAAGCACGAATATGCACTGGGGGGAAACATCGTGGCAAAGCATACCATTCGATCAGGAAACGGATTTTGAAAACAACCGAATCCAAAAGCCCGGTTGGGAATTTGACGCGGACGGCAGGAATACTAAAGCGATTTCGGATAGCAGTGAGATCACCTTAACTACCTTCGATGCAGCGGGAAGAGTGATCGAACGAAACTCGGGCGGTTCCGTATCCTGGACATACTACGACGGAAACGGTTCTCCGTTGACCTCCAAATCTACCGAGGAGCAGAAATATCAGATCAGATCGTCAGTGTTGGGTGGAAAGGTGGTTACACAGGTCTGGGGCAACGGGAAGAAGTACCGGTCATATGTTCGGGGCATCGGGAACCAGACGGCGGTTCAGACGGCTTATGCAGCCTCGAATGCCACCCTGAGTGAATCCGTGTTGTTCGAGTATTCGGATACATTTGGGATGAGCTACCGCACGACGGATAAGAACGCGGCCGCAGTTGCGGTTGGCGACGGCGGAGAAGGCTCCCCCATCGAGACCGACCCATTGGGTGGCAGCGTCGGCACATCCACACCGTACATCGAAGAACCGATCATCTACCAACCGGAACCTGAATATCCGGAGCTTCGCCCGTTCGAAATCGCCGGTGGCCAAGAGATGATGGAATCTAATTTCGCGAGCCTGTACGCCACGTTCGGCAGCCGCATTGCCGATCTGCCAGGCTTCGGAACGAATTGGGGAAGCTTCGCTCAACTGGATATGATGCTCTACGACGAAAGGGTTGAAAACGCCCGGCTGGGGTTCGGCTTCGTTACGAACGAAGAATATGCAGAGCAAGCCGCTGCTCAAGCTGCCGCTCAGACGGCTGCTGGGGAATCAGAGGGAGGACATGAAGGCGGTCATGCTGGCTCTGGGACCGACGGCGAGGGATCGAGCGAGGACGGAGCTAGCGGAGATGGAAGCTGGGTAGACACAAGCACATCAACGGCAGACTACAACACGAATATAGTAACAATAAACATTAGTGGTTATTGGAATTTCGCTAACGAGTTTGGCCAGACCGCCATTAGTGGGTCGCAATTCATCCGCTTTTCGCGATCAGAAGCGAATAGAATGATGAATGACGCCTATAATCGCGCAATACATTTGATGGAGGGTAACAAAAACTGTCGTGACGCTGTATCGTCCACAAAGATGGACGCCGTCACAGAAGCCAAAAGACTGTCTGCAGAGGGAAAATTTGTCCCGCGTGAGAACGAAGTAAATGGAACTGAAGTTGCGAGAAGCTTGCAAGCCGACGGACCCTCAAGGTCAGCGAACCCTCTGGGGGGAACAGTTGTCGTGCCATCGCGGGGTGGGAAGGTAGAAATGTGGAATTCGTTCTTTGCAGATGGCGGGGCTTACGTGCCCGTCGGCAACGTATATGCTTTCCAATTATTAAATGCAGACGATCGAAGGGCTCTTACGATACTTCATGAATTGGCGCATGTAACGCGACGCAATGGACATGGTGCTAGCTTCATCCAAGCTTTAGGTGTTGACGATACAATTGAGTCATCGAGTTTGAATGCGATAATCTGGGACGCTTGTTTCGGCCCCCAAAAATGATGAAAGTGCAAATCAGGATTTACAAAAGCTGTCTATACCTTCTTTC
>DAIOWA010000719.1:0-1807 GCA_036758705.1 Pyrinomonadaceae bacterium
CGCGAGTCGTGGCTGATGGCCATGTTCCCGCGTTGATGTCTATCCGGATTGTAGGCGCGCTCCAGTGTGCCCGAGTCAAACGACATTGTGATCGTTGGCTTAAAGGCGATCGGAGAATCCTGGGCAAGGTCGTGAGCCTGAAGAAGGACAAGACACACGGCGGCAGATAGAAGTGGGAATCTCATAACTAATGTCCGTCCAACCGAGTATCGCACGACTATCCTGCATTCGGCATCGAAAGACCTTCAGGTTCTGCGAAGCCTACCACTTATCCATAAATTCTGCTTGTATATTCCATAAATATTTCGATTTTGTTTGACAACCCGTATCTTAATAAGCGAATCTTAGAATTGCAGGCAGTTCACACCCTGTAAACTTAACCCTTTTAGGCCAATAGCTCTCCACAAATAGCCGAATTATGACCAGAGTAGTTTTCTGTACGATATCCCTTTTCGCCGGTGCGTTTTCAGTTTTTGGACAGGTTCAACGGATCGAACCTACGCCTACGCCGGTGAAGCTGGTAATAACAGATAACACGCCGAAAAAGGATGCGTCGGTTCGTCCGAGAGTTTCGCCGACGCCGATCATCGTGGGGGCATCGGGAAATACGAATGTAGTCGTTACGCCGACGACGACGCAGGCTCCGGCCGAACCGCGGATCTTTACTCCGACGACTCAGGCTATTACTCCGCTCGAAAATCTAAACTACAAGACGCTTCCCTTCCGCGAGATCAAGAACAAGATCGCCGAAGCAAAGCGCCAGATGCAGTCGCGGCCGCTCACCATAGCATCCGTGAATACGCCGATGGATGGAGAGTCCGTCCGGATAGCTTTTAACGATTGGGATACAAACAAGATCGATTACGCGGTGATCACGAAGGATTCGTTCCTTTCGGTGGCGGATGAAAAGCTGGTGTCGTCCGAAGGCGGCAAGCAGCTTAGGATCCGTACGATCCGCGGAAACGGGGTGAACACGCCGATCGTGCTGATCGACAATAACGGTGAGCCACATCTTCCGCTATTGGTGCAGTATCCGGTAGTCCGCGGCGGCAAGTACATCGAGACGGCGTACTATATGTCGACGCATCCGGGACTTGTGAATCCGGAAGTTGTAAACGCAGGACGGCTTTACGTTCGAAACGTGATCGAGATCGCACGTGAGCGTCTGAAGGAAAAAGGCTTCTCGGTTTCGCCGAAGATCGCCGACATCGCCGAGCGGCTTTCGACCGTCGAGCACGTCGATCATCTCCGATTCCGCACCGAACCGCACAGCAAGATCTTTGACGATATCTTCACACTCTATGCGCTGAACGAGGGCCAGACCTATCGATATTCAGTGAGTTCGGCAGGTGCTGGCGGCATGGTGCAGATGATCCCGTCGACGTATCGGATGGTCCGGTCATGGCACCCGAACGTCCCGCTGATGCCCGATTTTGTCGAGGGAATGCGAAATCACGTCAATGCGGCCGAGGCGATGCTGCTCTATATGAACCGCACCTGGAACGACCTGATCGCCAGCCCGACCGTGATGGAGGCATATACCAGCGGTATCGCTACGCAGGAACAGTTGATGGCCGCCGGCTATAACTCAAACCCTGCTCGTCTAGCCGGATACATCAAACGCGGCGGTGAAAACTGGACCGGCCTCATCCCGCGTGAAACCAAGATCTACCTCCAGATCTACGATTCCATCGAACGATTCGTGCCGATGACCGCTCGGACAAAGTAGATATTGACGATCTCTGTCTTAGAAAGGCGGCCGACTTGGTCGCCTTTTTTACTATCCACTAATCACTTGTCACTATCC
>DAIOWA010000720.1:0-1794 GCA_036758705.1 Pyrinomonadaceae bacterium
TGTGAACATTCTCACACTTAGGACTCGGCGTTTCTCAACTTTTTCGACCCGGAACGAATGACCGTTGAAAGGAACAACATCGCCTTCGTTCAGGATCTGGCCCGATTCGGACATAAGGAATCCGGCGACGGTAGTGTAAGCGTCAGAGATCGGAATGTTCAGCGTCAGCCGCTTGTTGAGATCGCGAACCGCCAAGCCGCCGTCGAGAACGAAGGTGCCGTCCGGCTGTTCGTGGATCTGCTCGCTGACCTCTTCGTCGTGCTCGTCGGAGATGTCGCCGACGATCTCTTCGAGCAGATCTTCGAGCGTGATTATTCCTTCGACCCCGCCGTGTTCATCGACGACAAAGCCGAAGTGAAACTTCTCGGTCTGCATCTGCCGCAGTACATCTTCAAGCCTGGCGGTATCTACGACGTAATTTGGCTTCTGGAGAAGGTTGTCCAAGGCGAACTCACTGCGATCGACCAGGGCGTTCAACACATCTTTTACGTGAACGATGCCGGCAATGTCGTCGAGCGATTCGCGATAAATGGGCAGACGCGAAAATCCATGCGTTCTGAACGCATCTGCCATTTGTTCGAGGGTGCAGCTATTCGAAACCGCCACGATCTCGGTCCGCGGGATCATCGCTTCCTTAACGGTCGTCTCGGAGAATTCGAAAACCTGATCGATCAAGCGCCGCTCTTCTTCATTAACGTGTCCGCTCGCCTGCGACACGCGGATCAACTGCCGGATCTCGTCTTCCGTGTAGCTCGATCCGTGTTCGCCGGACGGATGCAAGCCGAAGATGCGTACGGTCCTGGTTCCGGCCCAGTCGAGTACGCGAATGAAGGGATAAAAGACCCGGTAGAAGATCTGCAGCGGCACCGCGATGATATACGAGACCCGTTCGGACAGCTCAAGCGCCGCGGTTTTCGGCGCTAGTTCGCCAAGTACGATGTGGAGAAACGTGATCAAGGCGAATGCAATAATGAATGACACCGTATGCAGAACCGCACCGGATGCAAGGACCGAAAATCCCGTAAGACCCGCAATCCAAACGAGGATCGGATCTAACAACGAAGCGACCGCAGGCTCGCCGATCCATCCGAGTCCGAGCGACGATAGCGTGATTCCCAACTGAGTCGCGGAAATATACGCGTTCAGATCGTTGAGCATTCCCAACAATCTGATCGCCGCCTTGTCGCCTTCGATAGCGAGAGATTCTATTCGCGATTTTCTTACGGCGACCAATGCGAACTCACTCGCAACGAAAAATCCGTTCGCGAGGACAAGCAGTATCACCGAAGATATGCTCAATACCGACCAACCGGCCGTGGGCCATTCAACTGTTGCCGTGGAATCGGCGAAAAAGAGAAGAAACGATAAACTAGCGGGGTCGTCCATTAAAATAGGTGCTTTTGTAGATCATCCGCGGCCTCCATTCTGCCGCCAAACACGATGAATAGGGCGGAGTATATCATATCGGCTCAGGCATTTGCATCGATGATCTCCTGGATCAGCATCCGGCAAGATCCGCATCCGCTGCCTGCTCGGAGGCTTTCCGAGACGTCGCCGACGCCGCTCGGATGGGAGTTTCGAACGAAGTTTTCGATTGCTTCCTCCGTCACTCCAAAGCACGTGCAGATCAGAGCCGTCTCCCCGCTAAACTCTTCGATCAATCGCGAGCGATGGTCGGCGAGGGCGTTCTGGACCGCTCGGACGACGGCATTTGTACAGTCCGGGCGTTCACTCGACGCTGTTTCGATCTCGCCGTTAAGATCGAGTAGCGATGCGCCGAGAAGATTCGAACCT
>DAIOWA010000721.1:0-1791 GCA_036758705.1 Pyrinomonadaceae bacterium
AGCTTTGTATCATCAACTCCGCGCCCATTGTGTTTAAGAAATGCTAAACATAGAGATCGCAGAGTTTGGACACAAAGTACACGAAAGAGAGAAGCTTGACATACTCGACATGCAGGCATTGCCTGGCAAGGCAGTGATATCGCGACAAACTCGACTCCGCAGCAAATTACGACATCCACGACAACACACGTTACCGCGCAGAATTTTTCCGTCGCTCCTGCCTGAAAACGCCCGAAATAAACATCACTTAAACATCGCTGAAAGTCCAAATCGGTTCCGCAGGCGTCGTTAGGCGTCCAAAAATAAGGCGCAAAAAAGCGGCTTTGCTGTCGAGCAAAGCCGCGATGTCGCTGGGGACCAGGTGGAGAAGAAACTGTAGTTTCAAATTTCAAATTGGAGATCTCAAATTGATAAGTTATATCCGAAACCGAAACTCATAACTCAGAGTCACTGATTGACCAGCATCATCTTGCCGTCGGCCGTGCGGATCGCAACCGGAGAAACCTCCAGGACGGTGAGTGGTGCGGCCGCTTTTTCGACTATCTTGGCCGCATTTTCGTTTACGTTGCGCGCCGTTTGTACGTAGCGGCCGTCGGAGATCATACTGTAGCGTGATGTGATCCGGCGAACATATTCCTGGGTCTCGCGATACGGCGGGACACGCCAGCCGTACTTCATCACAGCACCTTCGCCCGCGTTGTATCCGGCGAGTGCGAGCACGACATCCTGATTAAAAGTGTCCAGCAGCCAGCGCATATATTTCACGCCGGCATCAATGTTCTGCTGCGGATCGTAGATCTTTGTCACGCCGAACCGACGGGCCGTCGCTGGCATAAGCTGCATCAATCCGCTCGCACCCTTGTTCGAGGTCGCACGGATCTTAAACGACGATTCCTGGTGCATCTGCGAATAGATCAGCAGCGGGTCTACGTGGTATCGCTGGCTCGATTCAAGAATGTACCGATCGTGCTCGGGCACGCCGGTCGTGAACCCCTTGAGATGTGTGCTCGAACCCATCGCGAGCCGCGTTCCGCTTGGGTTGTACCCTCGATCGCGTGTTGCGAGTCCGTCTGCCGGACTTTGCGTCGGACGCGAGGAGGCCGTCTTCTTTACTAACGGATCTTCGGTAATAACTACCCAGCGGCCATTTTTCTTCACACGCCGACTTACGGGCAGCGGTGCTGGCGGCGGCGGAAGCTCAACGTTCACGCCTTGCGCACGGTCAAAGTTGTCGAACACTCGCTGTGCCGAACCGGTAACGCTAAACGTTAATATTGCGAGAATTATGAGGCTGGATCTGATCATTTGGAGGGATCTCTTTGAAAAATCGGCTGGCAGGTCGCTAATAGATGTGTGTTGTGCTGTCTTGGCGAACGTTATACGGTGTATAACGTTACGGACTGTAAGAGTATCATTCAGCCAATAGGTTTGTAAACCGCTATGTCGGTTTCGGTCAATTTGAGTTATCTTGTTGGAAACACTGTACGTCCCGATTGTGTGCCGATCCATCGCCCGAGCGCTCATTCCGGTTCCATTTCAAACAAAAAACCCAACTGAAAAACCAGCCGGGCCTGAAAAATTGTGCCTGACTACCTACACGGTTACGAAGAAGGGATAAAAATCAAATCTTCTACATCAGAGAGCAAGGTAAAGGCTTGCGGCTGAAAGCTATAACGCCGACTGGTGACTGTGAGAGTGTAGAATTCTCCCACCTGAACATTCGAAAAACTAAAATAGCCTAAGGTATTGGTGGTTCTATACTGACTCACGCCAGTTCCTGCATTTTGTAAA
>DAIOWA010000722.1:0-1779 GCA_036758705.1 Pyrinomonadaceae bacterium
GGCTTGCGAACTAAAGTTCGCGTTCCGACGCAAAAAAGCGGAACCGGGTGCTCGTAAATCCCGATTCCGCAAGTTAAAGGAGAAAACTTTACTCGACTAAGCGAGTTCGTTGACGTGCTTGGTCAGCCGCGATTTGTAGCGGGCGGCGGTGTTCTTGTGGATGATGCCTTTGTTGACCATTTTGTCGATCAGCGACACGGTCGGTGAAAGCGTCTCGCCGCTTGCAGTCTTATCATGGGTGCCAAGCACGGTGCGGAGCTTCTTGATCTGCGTGCGAAGCTTGCTGCGATTTGCACGGTTGATGGTCTTTCGCTTTTCGTTCTGTCGAATTCGCTTTTCTGCTGACTTATGATTTGCCATTATCTCTCTTAAAACCTAAAAACTAACCGCATTACACGGAAACCAAAGAGTCTACCGTCTGGGACAGGAAGTGTCAAGCGTAGGCTAGATATCCACGCGGGAGGCAAATCCGTGCATTACGTCGACAAATAGCACGAATATCGGTGGATAGAAGACGAATTCCGGTTTGAGGCTATTTGAGAACATTGCGGGCATCGACGCCGGGAAGATCTGGAATATATTCCCGATCAGCAAACCAATGCCAAAACTCAGGCCAACGCCGAGGATGAGGAAGCCTGCGGCGAAGGCGCGCGAGAACGGTTTCGCCTTCGGTTCCTGGTCGTCCAGGATCGATTCGTGGATCTCTTCGCCATAGGTAAACCGTTCAAGGCCGTCTTTGATACGGCCCCAAAGATGGATTACGCCGGCGACGAACAGCGAGACCAAGATTATCTTTCCGATCACGGCGGAGTTCTCGAAGATCTGCGGCCGCAGCATCGCGACGACGAGGCACGATACGAACAGAGCGACGGTTGGGAAGATGACCTTCTGAAGGGCGATCGATTCGCGGCGTTCTTCGGCGATCATTCGGTCGATGATCTCGTTGTAGCGATGTTCGTAGACAAGTTGCCGCCATCGTCGAGCATGAGTGTTCGTCGAGACGAACAACGAATCGCCGCCATCGCTCGACGAATAATGCATCTGAGCGTGCAGGAGGCGTTTGTCGTATACCGAACGCGATTTCGCGTCGCCGAGGATCTCCCAGGCTTCGGCGATCTGTGCGAATGCCCGAGCGGTTTCTTCGGATCCGTGATTCTTGTCCGGGTGAAGCTTTCGCGCCAAGCGGCGATACGCGGATTTGATCTCCGTCCTGCTCGCCTTTGGTGAAACTTTTAATATCTCGTAGTAGTTTGCCATCTACGAAACTTCTAAGGAGAGGCCCGTCGTTTTAATTTGCGGGTGACGCAAACGACAACCTGATAATAGCATAATTTTGTAACAGTAAACCGGGATCTTGGCTAGTCGAGCCGATCTATCTGAAGGCTGATCGGGGCCGCACCGGACATCTTTACGGCGTCCACGACTTTGGCGACCGTGCCGTAGTCGATGTTCTTCGGAGCCTTTATGAATACCGTGCGTTCGTTGTTGAGATTCTCCTCGCGAGCCGCAAATACACCCTTTAAGTTGTCCACTAGCGAATCAGGCGAAGCAACTGTCGCCTCAAGCCGGTCTTTGTTCAGTGCCAAAGACGAATCCGCCGAGACGGTAACGACGAGTGTATCCGGATGCGGCGCGGCGCTATCGGTTGGTTTGGGCTCGGACGGTATGCGGGCGTCGAACTTGCTCGGCTTAACCGGCGTAACGACCATAAAGATGATCAGGAGAACGAGCAGAACGTCGATCAGCGGCGTGACATTTATTTCGGGCCTTGAATCGGAC
>DAIOWA010000723.1:0-1769 GCA_036758705.1 Pyrinomonadaceae bacterium
TCGGCGGCGGCCATCGTTTCTATTACGGGGCCGAGGTTGCGGATGCCATCTTCGCTCAGTTGTTGATAGGTCACCGACTTCATAAAACTCGCGACGGAAACTCCGCTGAACGCCCGAGCCGCGCCGTTCGTTGGAAGGGTGTGATTTGTGCCCGAGGAATAATCACCGGCGCTCTCGCACGAATAGTTTCCGAGGAAGATCGCCCCCGCGTTGGTAATCGAGTTTGCGATCGTTTCGGCATCACGCACGGCGAGGATCAGATGTTCGGCCGCGTATTCGTTGAGCAGATCGACACCTTCGTCGGTGGTTCGGACAAGGATAGCCTTCGAGTTAGCTAACGCGGCCCTTGCGGTTTCTTTCCTCGGCAAGACATAAACCTGACATTCCACCTCGTCCAAAACATCGTCGATCACAGCCTGTGAATTCGTCACTAGAATCACCTGGCTATCGGGGCCGTGCTCAGCCTGAGACAAGAGATCGGCTGCAACAAAAGCAGGAACGCAAGTTTCGTCCGCAAGGACGGCTACTTCCGATGGCCCGGCCGGCATATCGATCGCGATGCCTTCGCGCATTGTTTGGAGCTTCGCCTCGGTCACATATTGATTTCCGGGACCGAAGATCTTGTAGACTCGCGGAACCGTTTCCGTTCCATAAGCCATCGCCGCGATCGCCTGAGCACCGCCGATCTTGAACACTTTTGTAACACCGCAAAGTCTTGCTGCATATAGCGTTGCCGAGTTGACCCTGCCGTTGCTGTCCGGCGGCGAGCACATCACGATCTCTCTGCAGCCGGCAAGTTTCGCAGGGATCGCGAGCATCAGAACTGTAGAAAAAAGCGGAGCCGATCCGGCTGGAATGTAGAGCCCGACTTTTTCGATCGGCAGAAAACGTTTCCAGCAGACCACGCCCGTCGTCGTTTCGATCTTCTCAGGGTCTGTCGCGATAACAGAGTGGAACTTCTCGATGTTCGCTTTGGCGACCGCTAGCGCATCTTTCAGATCCTGCGAAACCTCGGCATCTGCTGCGACGAATTCATCTTCACCAACCAGTAGTTCACCAAGCTCGATGCCGTCGAACTTACACGAGAGCTTGCGAAGTGCATCATCACCATTCGCTCGAACGTCAGCGAGAATTTCAGCGACCGAGCCGCTCAGTTCGCGAGTGTCCATCGCAGGACGCTTTATGATCTCCGGCCAATCTTTGCGGGCTGGATATTCAATAACTTTCATAACTCTCACCTGATCATCTGATCGATCGACAACACCAGGATCCCTTCGGCACCCGCATGTTTGAGGCTGTCGACAACCTCCCAAAAATCGTGCCCGCTGATGACGGAATGAATAGACACCCAACCTGATTCAGCCAGCGGCACGACAGTTGGACTCTTCATACCGGGCAGGATCGAAGAGATCTCATCGACCTTTTCGAGCGGTGCGTTCAGGAGGATGTATTTGTTCTGTGAGGCAGCGATGACGCTGCGGATGCGGAAGAGTAATTTTTCGAGCAGGGCCGAACGATCTGTATCGAGACCTGACCGCCCGATCAGCACCGCCTCTGAGTTCATTATTGTCTCGACTTCGCGTAAGCCATTTGAAAATAAGGTACTTCCCGAACTCACCAGATCGCACACGGCGTCGGCCAAGCCTATCGACGGAGCGATCTCGACTGATCCGCTGATCTCGTGGATGTCGGCAGCAACGCCGCATTCGCAAAGATATTTTTCGAGCACGCCCGGATAGCTTGTCGCGATCCGCTTGCCGGCGAAATCC
>DAIOWA010000724.1:0-1769 GCA_036758705.1 Pyrinomonadaceae bacterium
TTCGCCGAGGCAACCTCGCCGGCGGTGGCAAAGTGCTCTTGAAGATCATCACTGGTGACACGAAAAGACAGATTTCCAACGTAAAGTTTCGTACTCATTTTCCTTTGAATTATCGAACCTGAAAAGAAAGCAAAGAAAGAGGCAGGTAAAGACGGAGATCCCGCAGGACTAAGACCGATCTGTAGCGACGCTCCCTAACCAAAAAAAGATCAAAATGCTTCCCGTATCCCAATGACCGCACTCTCCAGAAACGAACCCGAACCCGCGCCGCTAAAGCATTTGACCGGACCGCCGTACGCCACCGAGACGCACGCCTATAGAGAGCAAAAACAAACGGAAGTATGCCTGTAATCGATAATTTACGCAAGAGTCAATTTGACCGCTTATCGTACACGCGCAGAGGCCTCGAGGGCGGAGGTCGATTTACAATGATTTACAATATTGCCCGTCAATGCAAAACTTGTAACTTCGATGCGTCCTGCAGCTTTTCTTTCGATCGTCTACATCGTGTTCCTGCTCACGCAGCCGTGTGCGGATGTATTCGCGCTTCCGGCGGAACGTGGAGCGCGGCCGGCGATCGAATCGGGTGCATTCGGCGATTGCGAGGAAGGTGCCGAAACATGTTCGCCATTCTGCATCTGTTCTTGCTGCAGCGTCCCGGCGAGCTATCAGGAATTCTCGATCTCGAAAGACGACGATCCGATCGTCGTCCTGCGCACCGCATCGAACTTCACCTACACCGACCCGTTCACCGGATCATTCCAGGCCCCTGTCTGGCAGCCGCCCAAAAAGATAATTCCTTAGCAGAACCGCGCCTATTTTTGTTCGGCGATCAAGCCGCGATGCGTCGCGCTATTTTGGCGGATCGTCGCAATTTAACTATCAAGGATCGTTCAGTCGGATTTTTCGACTCCTGTTCTTCTTATTCTTCCTGTTCTGTGGTTAAAGAAAGGAAATTAACCACAGAACCAGATGAAGAGATCTGAATAAGATGAAATTTTAAAGGGCCAAACCAGACAGGCGATCTAACGCTGAATCCGGGATTATCAATAAGGAATTATCAATTTTATGTTTCGAAGTATTATTCTGCTTGCCTGCATTGTAGCCGCCGCGATCGCGGTGTCTGCTCAGCCGGGCAACTCAATAAAGTTCATCGTTAAGAATAACGATACAAAGCAACCGATCGCCGAGGCGACGGTGACGCTCAAAGACTCAGATCAAACTACGACCACAAAGACTGACGGCGTCGCCGAACTCTCGGGATTTCCCGACGGTACGCAAACCTTCGTCGTCTCGTCGCTCGGTTACGCAAGCACCGAAGTAGCGATCACGTTTCCCCTAACTGATACCAACGAAAGGACCGTCTTTCTCGAACTCAGCAACGAGGTCGGCTCGGTCACCATCGAATCGACTCGCTCGGGCCGCGAGATCGAGGCCGAGCCGACCCGCGTCGAGGCGATCGACGAGGAAGAGGTCGACGAAAAGATCAATATGCGGCCCGCGAATGTGTCGATGGTGCTGAACGAAAGTACCGGCATCAAGGTCCAACAAACCTCGGCGACATCGGCTACGCAGAGCGTCCGCATACAGGGTCTCGACGGCCGCTACACGCAGATCCTCAAAGACGGATTTCCGTCGTACGGCGGATTTTCAGGCAGCCTGAGTTTGCTTGAGATACCGCCGCTCGATCTCAAGCAGGTCGAGATAATCAAAGGCCCCGCCGGGACGTTCTACGGCGAAGGAGCGATCGCCGGCGTCGTCAATTTCAT
>DAIOWA010000725.1:0-1753 GCA_036758705.1 Pyrinomonadaceae bacterium
CCTATGAACCCGACCCGCTTATGGCCGAGATCGATCAAATGCTGCGTCGCTTCGAATCCGCCGTTGAAGTTGTCCGCTGATATCGAATCGACCGATTCGTGCCGAAAGTCGCGGCCCACAACGACGATAGGTACTCCGCTATCTGCAATTTCGTTCAGCCGTTCATCCCCTTCTTCGTTCGATCGGGTTGCGACAATGATGCCGTCGATGTTGTGGTCAACCAGCGATTCGAACGCAGCGATATCTTCCTTGGCGCTGTGTTCACTGATGCAAATAAATAGGTTGTACCCCTTGAACGACAGGGTTTCACGCACGGCGTTGGCAAGCTCAGTTGAAAATGGATTTGAAATGTCGCCGATCACGAGGCCGACGGTATCGGTTCGCTGGCGCTTCAGGTTGCGTGCGAGTCCGTTGCGCCGGTAATTCATTTTCTTGACCGCCTCAAGAACCTTTTCGCGCGTCTCTTCGCTGACGTATCCGTTGCCGTTGATAACGCGCGAAACCGTCATCGGAGCAACTCCAACAGTCGCAGCAACGTCGCTAAGCGTCGCGGGTTTTCGTCTAGTATTTCGGCTCATCAAAAACTACAGGAATGTTAACGTTAACTTTTTAGCACACACATTACTCTAATGCAAGACCATTTCTTAACCTTAGCTAACGGCCGCCGTGTACAAATTACGAACTCGATATTCCGGAGCAGGTTCCAAATCAGCCTCTAAACTCAAAACTCGCAACCGAAGATTTTTTTCAACAGTTAGCGAGTTTCGAGTTTATAGTTATCCGTCTAATCCGACCATGGAGCGGGCTTTCGCACCCACCGATGGGGCCGCAACTTCTCAAGCAGGTCCCCGTGCAACGGCCCGGCGTCACTTGCAGCAACATTTGCTTCCACGTTCTTCGTTTTTCGCATTCCGGGAATGATCGTACTCACTGTCGGCTCACTCAAGATAAACCTCAACGCCATTTCGGGCAGGGTCTCATCAGACGGAACCAGCGGTTTCAATCTATTTACACGATCGACGCTGGCCGTCAGATTCTCGGGTGAAAAATATGTGCTTCGCCAGTCGTCTGCGGGAAAGGTCGAATCTTTGGTGATCGTCCCGGTTAGGGTTCCTTCGTCAAACGGAACACGGGCGATGACGGCGACATCGTGTTCACGACATGCCGGGAATAGATGGTCTTCAGGATTCTGATCGAAGATGTTGTAAATGACCTGAACCGAATCGATGGCACCGGTCTTCACCGCCTCCAAACCATTCCACGGCTCCCAGCGATTTATCGAGATCCCGCCGGCGTTTATCAATCCCTGCGATTTGAGGTCGCTGAATTTCTTCGCCCAACGTTCGTCCTTTGTCCACGTATCGTTCCAGGTGTGAAGCTGAAGCAGATCGAACGATTCGAGGCCGGAGTTCTCGAGACTCTTGTGCAAATACTCCTCAACGTGATCCGGCGGATAGCAATCATCGAGCGTGGCATCTGCCGCAGCCGGCCATCGTTGATCCTTCGGCGGCACTTTGGTCGCGGTGTATAGGTTCTTGTCCGGATTAGCTTTCACAAGTCGTCCGAGCAAACCTTCGCTTCTCCCGTTGCCGTACGCGAAGGCCGTATCAAAAAACGTACAGCCGAGATCAGCGGCCCGCTGCAGCGATGTCATCGATTCTTCATCGTCCGACCCCGACCACGCAACCATTCCCCACATTCCATAGCCGATCTCGCTAACCTGCCAGCCGGTTCTTCCAAATCTTCTGTATCG
>DAIOWA010000726.1:0-1738 GCA_036758705.1 Pyrinomonadaceae bacterium
CGCGGTGAACGCAGCGAATGCCCCGTCCGCAAAGATGCTCAACGATTTCAAAGCTTACGCAACACGGCGGCTGCGAGAAAATGGGTGCTGGACTTTCGCCCATAGTCCTTGGGTGGATAAAGGAAGTCGGCGGATGTTGTGGACGCCTGAACTTGTTGCAACGGCGGTTGACTATGTTTTGAATCGGCAAGGCGAACTGTTGCCGGAATTTGACTAGAGGCCATCGAACTGGCCGCCCACTTACGCAGGCGGTTCTGACCGCCGACCGCGAGGTTGATGGGATACACAAGCCACCACGACGAATACCGCCCTAAACGGTAATGTTGGGTTATAATCTGAAGCTATGTCACTCGTGGTAGCACGACAGGTCGTGCGGCCTGACGAATTCTTAAGGATAATCGCAGAAACGGGATTGTCACTTGCTCCGTAACTCAAACACTCTCCGCTGTAAATAAATGAAATTAAGAACAATTATTTTGGTCGTTGCTCTTTCGGTGTCCGCCATTGGTCAGGTTAAAGCTCCCTCCGAATCCGCGATGGATCGGTTTCTGCGGTACGTGAAGATCGACACGCAGTCGGCTGAGGATGCGGGTAAATTTCCGAGCACTGACAAGCAGCTCGTATTGGCGAAGCTGTTGGAAAAGGAACTGACCGCACTGGGCGTGCAGAAGGTTCGCATCAGTGCCGAGGGGATCGTATATGGATTCGTGCCGGGGAATCTGCCGGACAATGCGAAGGTGCCGCCGATCGGGTTTATCGCACACATGGACACGTCGCCGGCGGTTAGCGGAGCGAATGTGAATCCGATCATCCACAAGAATTATCAGGGCGGCGATATTGTTTTGCCGAACGACAAGACGCAGGTGATCACGGTCGCACAGAATCCCGACCTGAAGAACCTGATCGGCGATGACATCATCACTGCGGACGGCACGACGCTGCTGGGCTCGGATGACAAGTCGGGCGTTGCAGAGCTGATGACGATGATCGACACACTCAAGCAGAATCCGCAGATCAAGCATGGCAACATCGCGATCGCGTTCACGCCGGACGAAGAGGTCGGCGGGCCGATGGACCAGTTCGATATCGAAGGCTGGGGAGCGAAGTTCGCTTACACGGTCGATGGCGAGCAGCTCGGTGATATTTCGAACGAGACGTTTTCGGCTCGGACCGCAACGGTTACATTCCACGGGCTCTCCACTCATCCGGGAACTGCGAAGGGCATTCTTGTGAATTCGTCTTACGCGGCGGGTGATTTCTTGTCCCGGTTCATCAAGACGGTGCCGAACCGGCCTGAAACTACTTCCGGACGTGAGAGCTATATTCATCCATATAGCGGAACGCTGGATATTGAAACATCTACGATCAAGATCCTTCTGCGCGATTTCGACATCAGCGGATTTGCGGCCCAGGAAGAGACGATAAAAAAACTGATCGCAGAGACGCAGAAGGAGTTTCCAAAGGTTAAGATCGATTACAAGAGCGAGCTTGGATATCTGAATATGAAGGAAGTGCTAAAGGATTATCCGCAGCTTACCGACTTTGCGATCGAGGCGGCGAAGCGAGCCGGCATCGACGCTGAGCTCCGACCCATCAGGGGTGGTACGGACGGATCGCGTCTGACCGCCCGCGGATTGCCCACGCCAAATCTGTTTACCGGCGGTCACAATTTCCACGGCAAGCTTGAGTTCAATTCGCGAAAAGGCTTGGAGAAATCGACCGAGACGCTCGTCCATCT
>DAIOWA010000727.1:0-1738 GCA_036758705.1 Pyrinomonadaceae bacterium
ATACGCCGAGATCTATTGCGTTTCGAGTGGATCTCTGTCGGGAAAGGCGGCGATCGAACTGCGTTCGAAGGTGAAGACACTGAATCTTGTCAGTGCCGCGGTCGCTCAGATCGACGAGGTTCGGACAACATTTGTCGACCCCGAATCCGGTTCGCCGCTATACATTTCGCGGACCGACAATAGCGAAGGACTTCCAAAAGAAACCATCAGCGATTTCCGTCAAACCGGAGCCGCAAGCCTCGACCTGCTTTCCCTCATTTATAAGATCCGACATCTCGGCGGATCGGGCACCGCAAATGTTCAGGTCGGCGAAAAGGTCTACAGCGTAGCGTTCTCACCATCGGGAACCGAGAAGGTCACCGTTCCTGCAGGCGATTGGGATACGTCGATCATTTCAGTACAAAGCGACTATTTCACCGAGCAAGGCTTTGTCGATGTAAAGATCAACCTGACTGCTGACGAAGCAAAGGTTCCGGTCCTGATTCGCTTGAACAAGACAAAGAAGAGCGGCTATCGCGTAGAGGCTGCAAGCATCCAGACGATCGTTCCGGATCCGCCGGCGAACCCGACTCCGACGCCAACGCCCGCAGTTCCCGTAGCAACGCCACGGCCAACTGCCACGCCGGAACCTTACGTACCGAATCAGGCCCTAGCACCGGAACTCGCATTCCAACTCGGCGAAACGCTTGAATATCGCGTTACCGCCGGCGGCCGTCCTGTGGGCACGTTCGTAACACGAGCACGCGAACGCGTTCAGGTCGCCGGCCGCGACACGCTTATCCTGAGTTTGACCGTCACGAATGCGAGCCCCGGAAATCCGATCCTTGCATTGAATGATTCGATCGTCGCCAATGTCGATCCGGTCAGCCTCGCACCTTACACGCTCAATATCCGGATGGCCGGCCCGCTCGCCTCTTTAACGCAGTCGGTGATATTTGACGACCGAACCGGATCGATAACTTTCAAAGGTACATCCAAAGTCGATGCGCCGATCGCGACCCACAGCATCCTCTCACTCGTTTACGCAATGCGCTCGTTCAACCTGAAGCCGAGCAAGGTTCGCGACAACCCTGTGAACGATACGCGAGTCGCCGTCTTCTGGGATTCGCGTCCCTACGTATTTACACTGCGGCCGTCCGCTGCCGCCGAGATCACCGTCAACGGCGAAAAGCGCCAGGCACAGTTGATCACCATCAATACAGGCAACCGCGAACTCGATCAGCTTGGCCTCAAGGTCTGGCTTTCGGTGGACGCCACCCGAGTCCCTCTGCGCTTCTCAGCGGGCCAGTATCAAGCCGACCTCGTCTCCGTCTCAACCGTTGCTCCAACTCGATAGCAGCTTCGAGATATAAACCGGAACTACCTAAACACGATTCCCTCCTTTTGAAGGAGGGGTGGCAGCCGCTTCGGCTGACGGGGTGGTTAATTCTTCAGCTGGCGGTATTTTTTGACCGAAAGGTTGTGAAACTTTCCGTTTTTCCTTTACGTCAATTGGAATTGAAAGTTAATTTCAATAATAATAGAGGAGACGGACAATATGTTCAGACACATTTCAGCCATTTTCATCGTTATTGCAGCGTTTACCGCGGTCTCGGCCCAGGCCGACGCCGAGCGTGAGGCGATCAAACGGACTGCCCTAAACTACGCGGAAGGCTGGTACGAGGGTAATGCTGACAAGATGGAAAGTGCCTTAAGTCCTGATCTTGCGAAGCGAATAGCTCGCAGTAACGCTCAGGGA
>DAIOWA010000728.1:0-1723 GCA_036758705.1 Pyrinomonadaceae bacterium
CCCGCTGCGACAGATGTGCGAGCACAACGTGGGGAGCCATACCATCGAAGTCGCGTGTGAGCCAGTCTGCAAGATCTTCATTCGACAAATGGCCCGTTCGGGAGAAGATCCTCTGCTTGAGATCCCACGTGTAGAGCGAGCAAACTCGAAGCATATCCCGGCTGTGGTTCGATTCGATAACGATCGCGTCACAGCCGTTAAGTTTCTGCCGGATAAGCGGTGTGATGTGGCCGAAGTCCATCAGCGTCGCGATACGAATGCCTTCGCGTTTGGCCACAAATCCGAAATTATCGGCCGCATCGTGCGGAACTGAGAACGGTTCGAAGTCGATATCGCCGATGCGAAACTCGCGGCTGGATTCGATCGCGACCGATCTGCCACCGAGTGCCGCCTGCCGTTTGGTTGATTCACTTTCGCCGTTCTGAGCTCCTTTTCGCGTGCTGTAGAACGCGTCTTGTGTATCGCCCGAAATATAGACCGGACAATTTACGGAACCGAGAAGTACGCGAAGCCCGCCTGCGTGATCACTGTGCTCATGCGTGATAAGAATGGCGTCGAGATCCGCCGGATCGACACCGACCGCCGCGAGGCGCCGCAGTATCTCCTTCGCGCTCAAACCTGCGTCGACCAACACATTGGTCCGTTCGCTGGATATGAGTACGGCGTTACCGGTCGAGCCGCTGCCTAGGACGGTAAATCTCATAAGGACCGCGAACTTCAGTTCGCCACCAATTGCGGACTAAAGTCCGCGTTCCGTTTGATACTTATTGCTAAGCTGTTTCGCGATCACCCGAGTGATAAGCCAGTTAGGAACCACGCTCATGACGCGAGCAACCATCCGATTCTTCCAACCCGAGATGACCTTTGCTCTCCCGCCGCCAATAGCATTCAACGACGTCTCAACGACTTGTTCAGGCGTCTCCAACCCTTTTGACGCAAACTCTCGTCCAACCTTTCCAGTCTCAAAAAACGGTGTGTCGGTCGAACCCGGACAAACTGCGATCACCTCGATCCCGAACGGTCGATTTTCCGCCGCGATCGCTTCAGAGAAAGCTGTGACGAACGATTTCGTCGCAGCATATGTAGCCATGAACGGGATCGGTTGGAAACCTGCACCCGACGAGACATTGATGATCGTTCCCTTTCGTCTCTCTCGCATCTGCCCGAGATATCGGTGCGTCAATCCTACCAACGCGCCGATGTTCAGCCGAATCATCTCAAGCTCACGCTCGACATCAAGTTTCGCAAAGTCGCCCATCGATCCAAAACCGGCATTATTGATAAGCAGGTTGATCTCGATACCTAGACGTTGTGTTTCACCAAAACATCGAGCATCCGCATCGGTGTCGGTCAGGTCGATGGCAAAATACCTAGCCTCAATGCCATTCCCTGTGGAAAGTTCTGAGCAAAGCTCTTGCAGCTTATCTTCGGATCGAGCGACGAGAAAAAGATCATGTCCCTCGGTCGCCAACCTTCGAGCAAACGCTTCGCCGATCCCGCTCGACGCTCCGGTGATCAGCGCTGTCATATTTCTTCGTACTCTTCGATAGCGGAATTACAAGCGAAATATACGGACAGAATTGCAGCGACGAAGATCGTAAAGGTCCCAACTAGCCGGATCATCCCGGCAATGCTCTTCGTATAGTCCAGCCAGCCGAGCCGTTCGAGCATCCAGTTCCAGTCATGTATCCCACCGCCAACAAGCGGAAGGAGCATCGTTACC
>DAIOWA010000729.1:0-1719 GCA_036758705.1 Pyrinomonadaceae bacterium
TTCGAGGATCCTCGTTATCGGTGACGTGATGCTCGATCGGTATTGCTGGGGGACCGTCAGCCGAATATCACCCGAAGCTCCCGTTCCGATAGTACGGCTGGATCGGGAAACCCTCCGACCCGGCGGAGCTGCTAACGTCGCTGCGAACGTCGTTGCGCTCGGTGCAAGCGTTGTTCTAATTGGGATGGTTGGGAACGATGCTGCCGGATCCGACCTGAAAGCGGCGGTCGAAGCCCAGGGAATCTCGGATGTCGAATTGGTTTCGTCGCTTTCACGTAAAACGATCGTAAAGACTCGAATACTCGCGCATGGTCAACAGGTTGTTCGGTTAGACAGCGAAGATCAGCATCCCGTTGATGAGGATGAATCCGCAGAAGTAGCCGCCATAGCCGGGCAGCGACTTCGCGATGTTGACCTGGTGATCTTGTCCGATTACGGCAAAGGACTTCTGAATGATCACGTTGTTACCGGGATCATCGAGCTCTGCCGGGAACTGAACAAGCCGGTGCTCGCGGATCCGAAAGGAAAACACTTTGACAAGTATTCTGGTGCGACGGTGCTCACACCAAATCGGCGCGAGGCCGCGGAAGCATGCAAGATCGAGGAGTCCGACCCTGATCTGGTCCGAAGATCTGGTGAAATGCTGGTCAGTGAATACGGTTTTGAAAATGTTCTGATCACTGAAAGCGAAAACGGAATGACCCTTTTCAGAAAGAACGACTCTTCGGTTCATTTTGGCACGACTGCACGCGAGGTTTTCGATGTCACCGGCGCTGGAGATACGGTGATCGCCTGTTTAGGCGTAGCCTTAGCCTCGGGAGCATCTCCGGCTGAAGCAGCCAGACTTTCAAATATTGCGGCCGGATTGAGCGTTCAGCATATAGGGACTGTGGGTGTCTCGATTGATGAATTCGCCGCTGAATTAAGCCGTATCGAAACCACTGAGCACACTAAGGCGGCACAATGACCTTTAGTGTATGTTTCATCGAACGGCGGGAAGGAGGTTCGCCAAGTATTGAGCGCGTCTTTCGAGCCGTCGCGGGCGAGCTTAATAAACGATCGATCCAGACCAGTTTCGTTAAGGTTCCATATGGTAACGGGGTCGCGGGGATCTTCCTCAATCTCCTCCTTTTTCGGCCTCCCAAAGCAGACATTATTCACATTACAGGCCACGTTAACTATTTAGGCCTGACGGTGCCGCGGAACAATTCAGTATCGACAATTCACGATCTGACGATCCTCGATCTTAGATCGGGAGTTCGGCGTTGGTTGATCGAAAAGCTCTTTTTCGTATGGCCGTCTCGGCGCCTCAAGTATCTGACGGCAATCTCGGATGCAACGAAGATCAAACTGACCAAGTCCGCACGAATATCGCCGGAAAAAGTTCGGCTCATTGAAAACCCGTTACTTGTTTCCTCAACCCCCAAACAGATCCGGGACAACGATCCGATCGTACTGCAGGTCGGTACCGCCCCGAATAAGAACGTCGAACGACTGGTCGAGGCGATCGCAGGCATATCGTGCCGGCTGCATATTATTGGGAAGATCTCGGATCAATTGCGTCAACGGATCAGCGAACTTCGTATATCGCTCATTCATGATGAATGGATTGACGACACCGGCATCGAGAATGCATATCGCAATGCCGACATCGTTACGCTCTGTTCGACAGAGGAAGGATTTGGATTGCCGATCATCGAAGGCCAGGCTACGGGTGCG
>DAIOWA010000730.1:0-1716 GCA_036758705.1 Pyrinomonadaceae bacterium
GACAGAGCTTATTGAAAAACTACTACCGGATTATCGACCAAGAAGTATCAGAACGGCAGTTAATTCAGAGACTCGACAACTTTTACAAGAGATATCCGAAGACCTCACGGGTCAATTGTCCTCTACCGTAGCAGGTATCGGCGACATACTTGCAGAGTACCAGCTAACGTTGGCCTATCAAAAAGGCCGGGTTAAAAATGCGGTTGAGGACTATACGACAACCTTAGGTGCGACATGCCAAGGTTCTGTTTCGACGGAAATGCTGAACACTCTTTCGGTGATGGGGGAGAACAGTATCAGTTTTGATACCGTGATTGTCGATGAGGCTGCGCGAGCCAATCCGCTTGATCTTTTTATACCAATGTCCCTGGCGAGAAGGCGAATCGTACTAGTTGGCGATCATTACCAGTTACCTCAGATACTTGAGCCTGAAATTGAAAAGGAAATGGTCGAGACAGGTGTCTTAAGAGAGCAGTTTGCCGATTCTCTGAAAGAAAGTTTGTTCGAGCGACTGTACGTTCAACTCAGAGAAAGGGAAAAGGTAGATGGCGTTAAGCGGACTGTGATGCTGGACACCCAATTTCGAATGCACCCTGAAATTGGTCAATTTGTTAGCAAACAGTTCTACGAAAATAATGGGGAACCTTCACTAAATTCTGGCCTCGATCGCTCACATTTTGAGATTGATCTTCCCGGATTTGAAGATTCCGTCATGCACTGGGTTGATGTCCCGAACTCTTTAGGACACGAAAGTCGACCGGGTAGTAGTTGGTTGAGATCTGTAGAAGCGGAACGGGTGGCAACACTTGCGGCAAGTATTGTCGAGCAATGTCCAAAGCTAAGTGTCGGCGTTATCACTTTTTATGCACGGCAGCGTGAAGCGATATTTGAAGAACTGGAAGCAAAGGATATTTGCCGAAGGACCGATGATGGTTGGGAGTACGAACCTGGTTACGTAAGTACTAAGGAGGGGGACGAACGAATTCGGGTAGGGTCGGTCGACGCGTTTCAAGGGAAAGAGTTTGATGTGGTTATTCTGTCGATGACCCGCAGTAATAATCATTCGGGACTACAAGAGTCAGATTTGAATAAAAAGTTTGGATTTTTGAGACTCCCAAATCGATTGAACGTGGCGTTCAGCCGTGCCAAAAAGCGGATAATTGCGGTAGGCGATCGCAAAATGTTCACCTCCAACGAAGCTAAGATCGCTATGCCCTCGGTGTATGAATATGCATCTAATCTATGTGGCGCCAGCAAGTGATGGGTCACGACGATCTCGAAAGAGTGGAATATATACATCCACCGACCAAAGAGTATTACGCCAACAAGCCAATCGATTTGTGGTGGCCTTTCTGGGCATGGCGGATTATAGCTCCGACTGACTCAAACGATACTGACCTTTTCCAAGAACTCATTCTTCGCTTGATAAAGGCAGGTTGTCATAACAGGGCAAAACTTGCTGAATTAACCTGTTTAACGGAAGAATTTGTTAGCTACTTGCTCGCTGTGCTTTCCGGAAAAGGCTGGATATCGGATTGGAAACTTTCGTCGCTGGGAGAAGATGTTCTGTTAGAGGGGTATGAATCAGGACGAGATGTTCGCAGTGGCTACATCCTGCAGGATCCGAAGACGAATAAACTCGTACCACGAGTTTTCGATAAACTGAACTACGTTAATGGCGTAGCGATCGATAGAATAAGTGCAAGTTACATTGCT
>DAIOWA010000731.1:0-1713 GCA_036758705.1 Pyrinomonadaceae bacterium
TCAAAGAGCGGGTCCGCATCGGCAAATCGTTGCAAGACGGCGACACGGTTTTTTACTCGATCAATCCGGCGGGCAGCTCGTATCAGTTGAACCAGATGAGTATGTTCGGCCAGGAGAATATGGACCGGTTTGCTCGCGAGACCGGCGGGACGGCGTTTCTGCCGAAGTTTCTACCGATCGACACCAAGGATCCGCTGGCAAATTCGGGCAATATGAAGCGTAATGCCGTAACCCTCGAAACGATCTTTCGGCAGCTTGCGAACGAGTTGCGGGCACAATATCTCGTCCAATACTATTCCGACTCCGAGTTCCCCGAGGGCCGATTCGTCAAGCTCGACGTTGCCCTGAAGAACCCGGCCACCAATAAGCTTCGCGCCCGGCAGGGTTACTACGTAAAGAATTAGGATCTTTTTTGCACAAGCCCGCGCGTTAGCAAGGGCGGTACGATCAAGTTGGATGTATCGCCCTTGCTAACGCGCGGGCTTGTGCACCTAGATTCCTGCCTGCCTTAGCACTTTTTCTCTTAACTCATCTTTGATCACCGGCTTGCCCATCAGGGGCTGATCTTTGGGCGATGGCGATACTCTTGGCGTGGGTGACGGCATGGCGATGGCGCCCATAAGGGGCGGAGCGTCGGGAGTCGGTTGAGGGGTCGGCGTGGTGTAAGGTTTGATATCACCCATTACGATATTCTTGCGTCCGAACGACGAGGTTACGCCGAAGATGCCGGCGATGCTCAGCAGCATTCCGAATGCGGCGGTCGCGGCGAGCGACAATCGGCGTCTTACTTTCGCCCAGCCGACCGGGCATTCCTGGGTGAGAACGGTACCGTCGGCACGCTGAAAATACCGGACGCACAGACGGCCTTCCGATAAACGGAGCAGATTCTCGGCGTCGTATTTCGTCATTCCCGACAGGTTGTAAACGTGCAGTTTGCAGTCGCCGCAGAACCGCTTCCGGTCATCACCGGCCATCCGTTCCCAATCCGCCGAGCACGGGCTCGCCACCTTCAAATTCGCCAACGGGCTGTCGTATCGTTTCTCCATAACATTAGGAGAACGTAGTTGGTGGCCGCTCTTGCATGGAAATTCTCTTGCCCGCGAAATACACGAAAGATCGTTAAAAAAAAAGAAATTTAAACGCGGAGATCGCGGAGTACGCTGAGAATTGCTGAAAAGCTCTGCGGTCATTGCGGTCTCTGCGTTAGAAAAGTTTCGTGTCTTTCGCGTATTTCGCGGGGTAGATCCTACGTACTTCGAACGCTGATGATTCGACGGCTTGAATAGATACGCGACATTCTTAGACAGTTGGCGAAGACGCGGGAGGTGACGTTGACGCTGTCGGGTTCGGTCTCGGTGGTGGAGGCGGCGCGGCCGGCTTTGAGCAGCCATCCGGCCGAGGCCGCGGAGTTCAGGTCATAGGTCGGCTCCCAATCTTCACCGGACGGAGCGTTCCCCTCTCTGTCCGCCACCGCCCCTTGCAGCAGCAGCTCGTCTATCTCCACATCCGTCAGCAGCGGCTCGACGTCCCAGGCGGTTATTTTTTTAAGTTTTTCTTTTGGTGTGTCCATATTCGCAATTAATTCAAACAGGATGAACAGGATAGACAGGATGTTTTTGTCTGGTGATCTGCTCGACCCGCTGTTGGCAGCATCGGGCGGGTTAGTGCCGCTCAACCCCCATCCTGTTCATCCTGTATATCCTGTTTGATTCC
>DAIOWA010000732.1:0-1694 GCA_036758705.1 Pyrinomonadaceae bacterium
CTTTACTCTTTGCCGGCATACAAACTTTCTAGACGAACTTAGCTTACCACATTTCAAGCCCGTCACTTCGATTAGTTAAGAGGGCGGGCATCCTTCCAAATCGTTCACGCCACGATGCAAAAGCCACGCTTGATCTTGCTATGCCATACGCACTCTAGTATCGGTCAAACCTTCGAGTGACGGCCGCAGGAGTTCCAGGTCCATTCGCACACTGTAGTTCGGAATATATCCCAATCGGTGCAGATTCTCTACCGCGGACTTTACGACCGGGCTGTCATCCACCGATGACTGAACCGCCTGAACCAGCAATTGAATGGCAATTTTCGTTGTTTCGTTCGCTTCCATGTTTCCCCCTTTTCTCGCCCGAAATGTCGGGTTAACTCGGTTAGATGCAAGGCACGTGCCGCGAGTGCCATGTAAATTATGCTGTGATAAGCTAGGGCTATTGTATGTCAGCACTTAGAAGGCCGAAGTTCGAAACGTCTTCAGGCATCGAACTGCCAAACGACTTCAATCCCGGCAATACGAAAGGGGTGGATTTCACCAACGATCTGGGCGAGCCTGGAGCCTTTCCGTACACTCGCGGCGTCCGCAAGAGCATGTACCGCGGCAAGTTTTGGACGATGCGGCAGTATGCCGGATTCGCGACGGCCGCCGAGTCGAATGAGCGGTACAAGTATCTGCTCTCGCAGGGAACTACCGGCCTGAGCGTAGCCTTCGATCTACCCACCCAGATCGGCCTCGACTCTGACGATCCGCTCGCGCTCGGCGAGGTCGGGAAAGTCGGCGTGGCGATCGACAGCCTCGACGATATGCTGACGCTGTTCGACGGCATCCCGCTCGATAAGGTATCCACGTCGATGACGATCAACGCGACCGCCTCGACACTGCTGTGTTTGTATCTCGCGGTTGCCCGGAAGCAGGGAGTCGCCTTCGACAAGGTCAACGGCACGATCCAGAACGACATTCTCAAGGAATATATCGCCCGCGGGACGTACATCTATCCGCCGAAGCCGAGCCTCCGCCTGATCACCGACACCTTCGCGTACTGCGCGGCCGAAGTGCCGAACTGGAACACCATCTCGATCTCCGGCTATCACATCCGCGAGGCAGGCTCGACGGCCGCGCAGGAGATCGCCTTTACGCTTGCCGACGCGATCTGCTACGTTCAGGCAGCGGTCGATGTCGGACTAAAGGTCGATGATTTCGCACCGCGGTTGTCTTTCTTCTTCAACTCGCACAACAACTTGCTCGAAGAGATCGCCAAGTTCAGAGCCGCCCGACGACTCTGGGCGCGGATAATGAAAGACCGCTTCAAAGCGAAAGACCCGCGGTCTCTAATGCTGCGGTTTCATACGCAGACCGCGGGTTCAACTCTTACTGCACAGCAGCCTGAAGTGAACGTCGTCCGCACGACGATCCAGGCACTAGCAGCGGTATTAGGCGGCACGCAGAGCCTTCACACAAACTCGATGGACGAAGCGTTGTCGCTCCCAACCGAGGCAGCTGCTCGCATCGCACTCCGCACACAACAGGTGATCGCCCACGAATCTGGCGTCGCCGACACTGTCGATCCGTTCGCTGGAAGCTACGCCATCGAGGATCTGACGAACCAGCTTGAACAAAAAGCCTCCGAGTACATCGCAAAGATCGACGACCTCGGCGGGATGCTGCGGGCGATCGAGAGCGGATAT
>DAIOWA010000733.1:0-1688 GCA_036758705.1 Pyrinomonadaceae bacterium
GACTCATTTCGTGGAGTCGCTTGGCTAGAGTAGTCTTCCCGGTGCCTCTTTCCCCTGTTATGAGAACGTAATGCGGAACTCTGGCGTAAAGAACTACTTTTTCGTCCAGGATCGACAATCCCTTGAATGCATTACCATCACCATGTTTATCGGCCATAAAGGTAGATTTCCTCGTGCAAACGTGGAGCTGCAGTGCCGTTTCGGTTGCTACCGCTGGTTTTTCAATGCACGAAAAACCCGATCCACCAGTTCGACATTTCAGCCTGCACAACTAAAAACCCGAAAAACACGGAGTGGTTACCTTTTAATGTGCATTTTTCTTGTTACTTGAGAACCGTTACCTCGCGAACAATTCGCTTATTGGAAGCTCACCGTTCTGACCTGGCGAAGTTTTCGCTGGAGCGGCGAGGCAGCTACGCGAATCGAGATCAGGTTCGATAAACCATTCCGGCAAAGCCACAGGTTCCTGCTTAGTGAGTTCTCCGGTTCCGAAACTGAGTTCGGGCAGAAAGGAAATGCTCGTCGATTCCGGTGGATACAGAAACAATACCCTTTCGAGGGCGAGCCACGGCGACTCCTGCGGAAGAAAGAACCTCTGCCGGCCATGTTGGACGATATTTACGAGCCCCATTCCACGTATTTCCCGGATCTGCTCGAAGGTCGAAGGACGGATCTCGGTAAGAAGCTGTCCCTGGAACCGCGCGGAACGCACCGTGATATCGCCAATGAGATTTACGCTGTTCTTTTCGAAATCAACGACTCGAAGTACTTCGTTTGCGGTTGTAGGGATGCTTGATCGTAGTCCAAAGTGCTGCCTAATATCTCTGAGCCATTCTTCCGAGATCTTCACCCCGACCAGTCGCGTACCGTCATCCGTTGTGGTTCTGACGATATTCAGCGCATCATGGCTGAGTGTTTTCAGGTACTTCCATATGGGAAGCAATGCACCGCTGAGGATATGAACGGTTTTGTTCTCGAACGCCGGTATCTTGTTCTCCTCATTGATCCACCAGTCTTCTGCTTTGGTCTTTGGCACGACTCGATAACGCTGATTCATCTCACTCTCGCGTAAGTAGGCAACATTGCGACCGACAGGTTTTGTGATGGAGAACATCTGATAGCGTTCGCCGGTTTCGGGATCGGTATGGGATAGAGTTTTTCTTACCGCTATGAACGAGCCGTCTCGCCGATCCTGAAAGAACTGATGTATCTCGCTGGCCGCCATGTCCCGGTATCGCGCAGGAGTCGTCGCAACTTTAAGTTCGAGTTTGTAATAGACGGTCTTTGCTCCGGTCAATGGATCTGAATTTAGAACCTGAGGCGCTCCCAAGACAGCAACCGACATCGCCTTAATGTCCTCCATCCCGTCATCGAGCTTTCCTTTCTGTTTGAGATATTCGATGGTCTCGAGGAATGTGGAATAGAAGTGATCAAAGAGTGCGTTCTGCCGATCGACTTCCAAAGAGAGAAGCCTGTTTAGAAACCGTGGAATGTTCGTCTTCTCGCTGTCAGGGACTTCTTCAACGCCATCTATGGTCTTCACGAGGCCCATGTCTTTGAGTGCCTGTCTTGGATCATCGAGCCCTTCGACCTCACGGCCTTTCATGATTCCGGTCAGTACTGCGCTCAGGGCCGAACGTCCTTCTCTCGATTCAAGGTTGTATTTGTCGAGATTTCCGGCCTTCTCG
>DAIOWA010000734.1:0-1681 GCA_036758705.1 Pyrinomonadaceae bacterium
GAATGTGCGGAAGAAAATAACGTGCGGCGTTCATTATGTGGATCCGGCGGTCAAGATCCGCGATGCCGACGTGAACGTGCAGGCCGAAGATCAGAAGGCTTCTAGCGACCATCTGTAGCTCGTCGACCAGAAGCTTGTATCGATCACCATCGTATATCTGCTGCTCCGACCATTTCGAGAACGGATGCGTAGATGCCGCCACGATGGCCATTCCCTTTTTTTGTGCGAGCGAAGAGATGATACACCGGAGCCGCGTAAGATCTTCGCGGGCTTCCTGAACATTCGCGCACACGCCGGTACCGACCTCGATCATCGATTGGATCATTTCCGGCTTGATCTTCTCGCCGAGCAGCAGCTTGCCCTCGTCGAGTATCTCGGAAACGTGCGATTTTAGCTCACGTGTCTCAGGGTCGACGATCTGAAACTCTTCTTCTATGCCAAGCGTGAATTGTTCAAACATATGTCGTTACTTACCAAGGTCTTTGGCTATCCTGAGAAATTCCTGCGATGCGTGCGAGAGTACCGAATTCTTGCGATAAATAATATTCAGCTTCCGTTCAAGCTTCATTTCCTTGACCGAAAGCCCTACTAACTGGCCCGTCGCGATCTCAGCCTTAGCTGAGAGTTTTGGAACAAGTGCGACGCCGATTCCAGTTTCGACAAGTCTCTTGATCGCTTCAAGGGATGGTAATTCAACGGAAATATTAAGCCGCGTATCGTACTTCGCAAAGTTCTCGATCACCTTCTGACGATATGGCGACGGTGCATTGTGAGCGATGAACGTCTCGGAAGCAAGGTCTTTTATGGAAATCGAATTGCGCCCGGCAAGTCGGTGTGCCGGCGCGACGATCAGTTGAAGCTCGTCGTTGAGGACTGATACGGATCGAAGAGTGGCGTCCGAAGGTTTGAATGAGATCACCCCGAGTTCGACTTCCCTGGCGGTGATCTGATCCGGGATACGACTCGCCGCACCTCTTTGGACTTCTATCTTGATTGTCGGATGCTGCCGTCGATATTCTTCGATCACAGGCAGCAGATAGAAGACCGTATGCTCGTTCGCACTGATCGTTACCTTGCCGTGCTGAAGGCTCTTCATCTCGCGAAGGGCCGTGTTTGCTGCATGACGCAGATTCAACATCTGCCGGGCATAATCAACCAACACTTCGCCGGAAGATGTGAGTGTCCCGTCTTTCGACGAACGATCGAAGAGTTTCTCACCTATCTCAAGCTCCAATCTGCGTATCGCCTGACTTACCGCGGGCTGAGTTCTCCCGAGAACCTCGGCCGCTCTTGAGAAGCTCTTCTCCCGGGCAACCGCGATCAGTACCTCAAGCTGATTTATATCCATATAACAATTATAAATACAAACGCCGGAATTATCACACCTGGTAAAAGGAAAGTTTTGTCAACGACCTGATACCAATATCATATTTTCTTATGTTATCCTACGTTATATAATCTTGACTTTTAGCACCCGCAAACCTAATATTCGAGAAAAGGTGAGGCGCGTCCCACCCTTGGAGGATTTAGCCTAATGCAGAACGATAAGATCGCGATCTTCGATACAACCCTTCGTGACGGCGAACAATCGCCCGGATGCTCGATGTTTCTTGACGAAAAGATCGAGATGGCAAAGCAGCTCGAAGACTTGGGCGTGGATATTATTGAAGCCGGTTTCCCG
>DAIOWA010000735.1:0-1674 GCA_036758705.1 Pyrinomonadaceae bacterium
TTTGTAGATATTCATTATGTGCCCTTTCCGGTATTTCATTTTCGGCGTAGGCCAGCAATTGATCGTCAGGGTTCTTCGCGGCAAATGTTTTCCGATACTTGTGTACCTGAAGGCCGAAGTTGTCAGCGCCGATCCCGGTCAGCGGCTTATCGGCTATCATTTCAAGCGATAAGGCGATCATCAGCTTTCGGAATCCGTTGCTGTCCGACAGTCCCGCCGAGTCTGAAAAACGTTGTGCTACGGGAGCACTGTCTCCCTGAAGAAAGAGCGACGGAATGTGAAGCAGGATAGGTGCCGCAATGAAAACTGCAAGGGTCACGGCCATTGCTGATTTATTCCCTTTAGACCTTCCGCTTAAAACGAGACCAAATACTACGGCCACCGTAACCACTACCGCGAGAAACATAGTCGTGCGGCTCATGCTGCAAAGCACCAAAAGCCACGCCGACGCGATCGAAGCGTTTCCTATCCAACGGAATTTATTCCACTGCGTGATCGTAACGACGATAAGTATCGGGAGAAGAACGGTCGCCTGCTCGCCGAATCGGGAGAAGCGTACGCCGAGGGTATTCGAACCCTCGAAGATCTGGATGGAAATATACCCAGCGACCGCCGGCAGAGCGTAAAGTGCTAAGACACCGGCAAGTATGAAAACAAGTCGATCCTGTTTCTTGTCCGAGTCAAGCACGTTTCTGAGCACAATGTAAAGAACCAGGTATTCCGACCAGACGAGCGCGTGGTGAAATGCGGATCTCCAGGATTCAGCCCAGAATGCGGAAACGACGCTCCAAAGTATGAACGCCAATATCGGATAAATTATGAAAAGCTGTTCTTCCCTCGAGAAAACAGCAAGGGTGCCCTGAGCACTCGAACGGGAAAAGATAAAGCCAAGTGTGATGAAAAGAAATACCGAAGCAAAAAGTTCGACACGCCAACTGTGAATAAAGGTCAGCCAGTCAGGAATGAAGGGGAACCACAGACTCAAAAGTACGATCGAGATCCCGGCGGAGAAGAGCCAGAAGGCTTTTGAGGTTGGTTTGACGGCGGCGGATTGCATTGCGGTGAGCGGGTTCGGTGAGAAGAAAAAAAGGAAACGACCAGATCGATCGTTTCCTTTTCAAGTTGAGTTGGTTAAGTTAGTTCTAAGAACTAGTTACCCATCGGGTTAACGCTTGTTCCGCCAACCGAAGCACCGAGAGCGGCTGTACCACCAACGGCCAAGTCAGCTGACGTGGAGATAACCTGCGATACGAGAACACCATCCGTCGAGATACCGAAGTTTCTGGTACCCGTAGCCGTCAGACCGCTAGCCGAAGTCGGCTTTGCCTGAATTGCGAAGGTTGCAGGGTTCGGAGACCCTGAAGAGGTCGAAAAGTCGAAGTTGTTCATAAGGAACGCGAAACCGCTCTTCTGACCTGCCGAGCTGCCGAGGTTACCGTCGATCAAGCCAGCGGTGTTGAGTTCAACAAGGCCAACCGTGTCGCCCCCTGCGGCGTTCGATCCTGCGTAGTTACCGTTACCAGACGTCGCCTGGAAGGTAGCCTGTGCACCGTGAACGGTACGGAGTGAAGAAACTGCTGAGCCTTCGTTCGCCGAACGGCGGGCTGCGAGCAGGTTGGGGATAGCGATCGCGGCGATGATGCCGATGATCACAACAACGATCAAAAGTTCGAT
>DAIOWA010000736.1:0-1659 GCA_036758705.1 Pyrinomonadaceae bacterium
CAATATTGAGAATTACTCCGGCCTGAGGAGCGTCTAACATCGCTCGCTCAACCTGGCCATAAAACGTCGATCGCGGCTTGAGTGCGGCAGCTCTTGTCTTATCCAATCTAGGTAGATCGTATTTGGTATCAGGCTCGTAGTGCCAGCTCAAAAACTGACTATGCCGAACGTATCTGAGCATGTCGGACCCTTCATCGTATCCGATGAACACCACCCACTGCTGACCTACTTTCGATTTCGGGGCCGGCACGTCGCAAGAACTCAAGTTCTTAGCCTTTTCCCAAAACTCGATCGTTTGTCGCGAGTCCTTTTTACCCTTGAAGGACTCATCTACACGAAATAATAACGAATGAACGCGATAAGTTTCGCCGTCTTCTTTGACCGTTCGCACTCTTTTCTGGATCAGCGTTCCGAAGAAGACCGTTTCCGTGCGACCGACAATATATTCGATCGGCGGGTCAGGGTTGGCAATATACGAACATGCAAAGGCCGGAAGGGTCGCAAGCCCAACGAAGACGAAGGAAGCAACGAAAGCCACAGCAGCAATACGCATCGACGGAAATATATCACAACCCGTAAAAGTCGCAGTTCAGATCCGCGTCATTAGCTCGGGGATGAGGGCGGCTTGGGCGGGGCGGCGTTAAATGGTGGATGGTGAATGATGAACTGGGAATGGCGGGTGCTCCGTACACTGAAGCAGTGTCGGGCTATCGGTCCCAGCCGTAGTGGTTGAGGACGGCGAGGGCTTCTTCGGGGAGTTCTTCGGTGATCTCGGATTCGGTTGGGTCGTAGGCGATGCGGGTGAGTTCGTCGCGGAATTCCTGGGCGACTTCGGGTGATTCGGCGAATATCGCCTGCATGATCGAATATTTCCAGATCTGGTCGTCGGTTTCGAAGACCTTTTTGATGTGCGGAACTAGCGGCTTGCCTATAGATGCGAGGAATTCACCGATCTCTCGTGCGACGGGCCAGTTCATGTCCTGGATCCATTCGAGAAGGTGCCAGAGGTAAGGCTCGACGGCGGGATAGCCAGCCGAGATCGCCCGGTTCGCACTCTCGTGGTCGTGCTTGTCGCGTGGGACGAATCCGTCGGGGTCGAAACCTTTGGGACGGAACCAAGGCAGTATTGCCAGAACCTTTTCGATATCTCCGTCTGAGTGTCCGAGCTTTTTCCAGACGGCGAGCAAGTCGTCCGCGTCTCGGCTCTCGACAGCCTTATCAAACTCCTCCGTTAGGCCCGCCGCCCGCATGCGTTCGTGAAAAGCATCTACCTTGGCATCCAGATCATTTATTTCGTCGCTCATTAAGGTCGGTACTATTTTGACGTGTGTAGTTGGTTGAGTTCAACCACCCGCTACCGCAGGTGGTACTGACAGACTCAGACTCGTGTCAACAGTTCGTCGATCAGGGCCGCCTGAGCGGGGTTGATCTTTTGGAGGGCAGTGGCGGGGTCGAACCAAGCGGCGCGGTCGATCTCGGGGAAACGGGCGGTTTTGCCGCTGCGGGGCGGCCATTCCATTTCGAAGGTGTTGCTGTTGATCGCGTCGGCGTCGATGTCGGCCTCGACGGCCCAGGCGTAGACGATCTTGCCGCCCTTTTGTTTGACCGGCGTTAGAGCGAAGAAATCGCCGGCGATCTTTTGTCCGGTCTCTTCTTCGA
>DAIOWA010000737.1:0-1658 GCA_036758705.1 Pyrinomonadaceae bacterium
GTCTTGCCGGCCGTGATGTCGAGCAGCAGTTTGTAAAGATCAGGGTTCTGCGAATAGAGATAATTCGGGTCGAGCCCGTAAACGTACTGATGCTTCTGATCGTAGAAAAACAGCTTTGGAAAATCGTCCCAGTTCGCGTTAAAGATCCGTTCGCCGGCCGGAATATTTGCGTTCGCCCACTCCATCGTTCGGCGATAACGGTCGTTCGCCTCGTTCCCGCGGATCGTCTCGGCCAATCCTTCCTGATCGATACCGAACTTGTGGAATCCGATCATATTGAACAGGAAATATATCCCCAGCACGATCCCGATCGTCCAGGCTGAGGCCTCGCGGAGAATGCCCCACGTATCAATACCGGCCTTTGGTTTATCGGCATCGAGATAAGGCTCGATATCACGTTTGAAATCTTCGGGCAGTTCGACCGTCTGCGATTTTCTGAACGCCTGAAAACTGAACGCCAGAAACAGTACTGCGAACGGTGGAAAATACTCTGCGAAACGTTTAGATCTAAACTGAGCCGCACACAATATCGACACGAACATCAGGAAAAACGTCGCTTTCTCGGGCAGTTTTCCGCCGCGCGGCATAAAGAAGATGTAGCCGAGCAGCATCGCCAGCATCGCAACCGGGAAATGCGTCAGCAGCTCCATGCCGGTGTACGGATACCACTCGCCGCCGACCGCGACCGCAAAATCACTGCCGAGTTTGATCTTGGTGTAAGCGTGTTCCCAAAACAAGTAAAGATTCGCCGGGAAATACGGATTGATGATGTTGCCGGCGATCATTCCCGCAGTCGTGTAAACAAACGGCCGCCACTCGAACCGCCGCTCGTTCCACGCGATGATGATCGTCCAGATGATCGCCGCGAACCACAGCAGCGGGAAAAGGCTGTAAGTCCATACAAATGCAAACATTAGCGGCAGCAGCCAGATGTATTTCCGCTCGAAAAGCAGGTAGATCCCCGCGATCGTGATTATGATCGTCAGCGGCGGGGCCTTCGCCATGTTCATCCGGTAATAGAACATATTGGCGCAGGTCAGGATCGCGGCGAACCACACGAGCAGGTAATCGACGTCGTATCGATACAACAGCCAATAGACCGAGAAAACGGCAAGGCTTCCGAACACAACAGCCGCGACCTTTGCCGCCATCACCGGTTCAAAGAACCACAGAAACGGGATCTGAGCGAGGTGAAACAGGAAATGATGATCGTTGTAAGACGTTGGATTCAGGACAGTTAGCGGCAGCCAGTCGAACACCGGCAGGCCGCGGCCCGAACTCAGACTCTCCCAGAGCAGGGCCGACCAGCGGATGTGATAGTAGCCATCCCAGTCTCCGCAGCAGATCGCATCGGTTCGAAATTGCAGGTAGCCGAGCACCATCGCCGCGGCGACGAGCCCAAACATCAGATATACGAACCGGGTCGCTGCTTCCGATTCTAAATACTGCTTCCAGGTAAGCTTTCCAGGTGCAGGTGCAACAGCCTGCGGTACGGCGTTTTCGTCCATTATTTACTTGAAAAATCAGCCCGATATGAGCGCGCGCGATCAATCAAGAAAATTATCACGAATCCCCCCAAAGTCAGAACCGCCCGCGTAAGCAGGCGGCCAGTTCCTTCACCATCCACAAGCCCGCGCGTCAGCAAGGGCGATATCAGG
>DAIOWA010000738.1:0-1643 GCA_036758705.1 Pyrinomonadaceae bacterium
ATAGAAGCGCGGCCATCGGCTTGCCGACGATGTTGCTGCGTCCGACAACGACCGCGTGCTTGCCTGCGATGTCGATGTCCGAACGCTTCAGGATCTCGATCACGCCGGCCGGTGTGCACGGCACGAGCGAGCGAACTCCTTGGTGAAGCCGTCCGACATTGACCGGATGAAACCCGTCAACGTCTTTCGCCGGATCGATCGCCTCAAGGATCGCCGCGTCGTCGATGTGCGACGGCAGTGGAAGCTGGACGAGAATGCCATCGACATCGTCGCGAGTGTTCAGCTTTTTGACGATCTGAAGCACCTCGTCGTGAGTCGCGTCGGCGCCAAGATGGATGTGTTCGGAGATGATCCCGAGTTCGTGCGAGGTCTTGACCTTGTTGCCGACGTAGACAGCCGACGCAGGGTCTTCACCCACACGGACAACGGTCAGGCCGGGGCGAAAACCGCGTTCTTCATAGAGCCTCGCGACCTCGTCGCGGACCTCTTCCTTGATCGAATCGGCGATCTCGCGTCCACTAAGTATTCGTGCGGTCATATTGAACGATTGATTTTACAGGAACGCGCCGGGCATTGTCAGTTTGGTAGGGCATAAGGCGAAGAAAGTTACGCAAAAAGCCTGACGGGTTGCCGTCTAGGATATGGCGCATCTTTGTCTCAAAAACCTGGAAGTTAAATAAAGTTTGTGAGAAACGCACTTCAAAACCTACGCATCACCGGCCTGCTCTTCATCGCTATCATGGTCAGCGGTGCGAATGCGGCCGCCGATCAGTGCAGCGTCAAAAGCGGCGAATATTCGGTGTTCAACGCAGCGAAAGGCGTCTGGTATACGAATTCGAGCGACGGATGTGCGTTCACTGCGGTCAAATGGGGAATGGCCACGGACAAGATCGTTCCCGCGGATTACGACGGTGACGGGTCGATCGACGCGGCAGTTTTTCGTCCCGCAAATGCGACCTGGTTGATCCGCCGCAGCAGCGATGCCAAGGCACAGATCGTTAAGTTCGGCGAAGTCGGCGATATCCCGGTTGCGGGTGACTACGACGGCGACGGCAAGGCAGAGATCGCGGTTTGGCGGCCGGCGACCGGCGAATGGCTCTTCGCAAAACAAAGTGTCTCGTTTGGTGTCAGTAGCGATATCCCGGTCCCCGCTGATTACGACGGCGACGGCAAGACCGATATCGCCGTGTTTCGCCCGAGCGAAAATCGATGGATGATCCTGCAAAGTTCTGACAATAAGTTTCGCAGCGAAGTATTTGGCGACTCAAAGAAAGATACGCTCGTTCCTGCCGACTACACGGGCGACGGCAAGGCTGATCTGGCAGTCTACTCGGCGGGCAAATGGAACGTCCTTTCGAGCGAGACCGGCGAAGTCGAACCGTTCGTGATGGGATTTGACGACGACGTTGCTGCCCCCGGCGATTACGACGGCGACGGTGTTGCGGATTTCGCAACGTTCCGTAAAGGCAAGTGGTACGTATACGAGAGCGGCGAACCGAGATTCAAGTCGTTCGATTTCGGCGACGCGGAAGACCTTCCGCTGAATGCGGCCGCGACGAAAAAGGTTTCATAGGTTTTCACCCTGACTCGCTCGAAAGAGCATTCCCCCGCTGGAGAAGTCCGATGTCGGACTTCTCATTTTT
>DAIOWA010000739.1:0-1633 GCA_036758705.1 Pyrinomonadaceae bacterium
GGAATAGCAATCACGTGGAAGGAGAAAGGCTCACGTCTGTAGGCAATATGAAATATGCTTTGCTCAGAAGAAATGGCCCCATTGCGGAGTTCGATTCCCGGCGGCCATAGTTTCGACGCAGTTAAAATTCCAGTTATCCCCGACGCATTCGCGGGAAGTGCTGAGCTCCGAACATTGAGGGACAACACCGACAATGAGATCGCCATTCCCAATGCTGAGGTTTCTCGAAGTCTTTGGGCGTGTTCGTGCTCCGCTCCGGAAAAGGGATCTTTGAGTTGTTGTGAGGAGTCTGGCATCTTCTCGCCAGATTCGTTCGCCAGGGCCTCAACAAAACTTAACTGAGCAGCGTTGTTTTGGGGCGTTAGGATTCGTAGGAGTCCGTACACTCCTACGAAGCATAAAACCACTAGAACACCTGCATGCCGTGAAAGGTCGATCGACTTTACAACGCGAATTCTACGTTTGATCTTCGAAAAGAGATTTAATGTTGTGCTCGTTTCTTTCATCGTTAAATACCGGTAAGCTGCGGCCATCTAACTTTCCAATCTGAATCTCTTCTCGCAAGCCAGGAATCTATGTCGGGGTGGAAAGCGTCCGTCATTGCTAGAAGATAGTCGAGTTGGAGATTGAGGAGTTCTCGCGATGCACCGGCCTTTACGAAATAGCAGAAATACCGAACAATGCTTCTCGCATCTAGCGATCCGATCGAGTCGCGTTCAAACGCCGCCACTATATCGATCGACTCACGAACGCTCGGATGGTCTTCAATACCGGCGATCCCTCTGACGGCGTCGATCAGCTTCGTTGCGAGAGCTAGGTGGGCGGAGGTCGCTCGCTTGTTTCTTGTCGATAAGATCTCAAGCTCTTTTACTAGCGACGGACTAGCGAACCGGCTGAAAACGTGTCTCGAAATAAACGGCGAACTGAGTTTATGACGAAGATCGTTCGAAGTTGTGACAACGATCGGTCTAAACCGCCAATCCGAGATTCCGATAGTTCCACCTTCATATCTCGGAATGTAGATCAACCCGCGTTCGAGAGGCATAAGGAGCGAATCCTCGATACTAGGTCCGAATTTATCGCTTTCATCCAGGATCAATACTGGCGGCGGTTTTCGGGGCGAATGAACTGCGGCCGCCGCGGCGAGGTCAAATGCCGTACCAACCTCTCCAAGAATTAGAAATCGGCGCTGCCATTTGGATTGGCGGGCTTTGTCCAGAAACTGAGTTTGCTCGTCGTACGGTAACTGTTTTGCGAGAGCCAAATGTTCACGCATCCAGACTTCCTGTTCCTCGGAATCCCAGTCGTAGAGGATCTCTTCCTGTTTCAATCCATCCCGGCCGGCTACTACACACATTGTCAAATTGCATGCGGCCGCCAATGCCTCCGGGAACGCGGTCTTTCCGCTTCCACGGGTTCCAGAGATCAGCCATGCGCGTCCGGACTTGAGGCTTTCACAAAAGTCTTCGAAAACTTGCTCATCGGGTACATAGCCGTTGCGAGCCATCAAATGAAATAGATCAGCTTCGAGCCCTCTCGATACAAGCTCACGGGGGTCTATCTGTGCCCGGCCTTTATCAAAGGGAATCATTCTTTCTCAGCTCCCGTTCTAGTGGCTGTCGTGGGTGTGGGC
>DAIOWA010000740.1:0-1623 GCA_036758705.1 Pyrinomonadaceae bacterium
TGAAGGTATGAACACCTAGGACCAGGAGGACGAATGCCGAATGCGACAATACGGAACCTACCCGATTTTTATCAACGCGCCACCGGAAGTTCTTAAAACCAACCGCGAGAAACAGATAGCAGAAAACTTTGCGAAAAAAGATTTCCGCGAAACGGCGCGGCTTCGGAACGTACAGAAATATCTCGACGACATCACCGTCGATCCGGCTCCGACTGCGATCGCACTCGCATTTGAAAACGAGGTCGTAAAACATCTTGACCTGATCGTCTCCACACCGATCGGCCGCGTGACGCTTGATTCGCTTAACCCGGCCGAGAAGCTTTGGATAATTCCTTTGACCGATGAGGAAAGGAAGACAGACTGCAACAACTGTCAGGCTTATGTGTTTCCGGCCACGCCCGCGAGCGGCGGCGGGATACGTCTCTATTACAGTCCGGCTGAAACTCTCAAGGGCGGCAAATGGGTGATCTCGTCGGACGAGACTTTTTATCACGAGATCGTCCACGCACTCCGTTTTGGTTGGAGCGGTTCTTGGGAAAAAACGGAATGGATCGACGATTATGAGAACCAGGAAGAGTTTCTCGCGACGATCATGGAGAATCTCTATGTCTCGTCACGAGGCGGGACTCAATTCATAAGCCGGTACATCCAACCCTCGTCGATGCTGTCAAAGCAGAAGCTGTACGATCTTTACGCAAAAGACGAGCGGCTTATCACATGGTTTCGACGATGCACCTTTGGGGATTCATTCATATGGGCGATGGCACGGCGCAAGGATCCGCCGTTCAACCCGTGGCGTGATCGGCCTGACCTCGAAAAGAAATGGTTAAAGGCCAATAGCAAACGCGGGTTAAGTAAATTTCCCGGCTCCTAATGGCCTTTAATTTGAACAGAGATCGCTCGTTATTTCATTCCAAGATTCTTCACGAGGAAGGCGTATATGTCGGCCTGCTGTTCGATTGCGAGGGCGGTTGGCAGACCTGCTCCGTGGCCGCCGCGAGTCTGGATGCGAATAAGCACCGGAGCATCGCCTGATTGAGCCTCCTGCATTGCAGCCGTGTATTTAAAGCTGTGAGCGGGGAACACGCGGTCGTCGTGATCGGCCGTAGTAACCAGTGTCGCCGGATATTTCGTGCCTGGCTTGGCATTATGATATGGCGAATAGGCATACATCGCCTTAAAGTCGTCGGCGTTCGTCGGGTCGCCGTAATCGCTCCGCCATGCCCACCCGATGGTGAACTTGTCAAAGCGAAGCATATCCATCACACCGACCTGCGGAATTGCCGCTCCAAAAAGGTCGGGATGCTGGTTCAGCGTCGCGCCGACCAGCAGTCCGCCGTTCGATCCGCCCTGAATGGCGAGCTTCGGCGTTGATGTGTATTTGTTCGCGATCAGCCATTTGCCGGCCCATGCAAAATCGTCAAAGACATTCTGCTTATTGAGTCGCGAGCCGCCCTTCCACCAATCCTTGCCGTATTCGCTGCCGCCGCGTATACACGCGATAGCGTAAACCCCGCCCATTTCCAGCCAGCCAATACGAGCGATGGAGAAACCCGGAGTGGAAGGAATATTAAAACCGCCGTAACCATATAAGATCGTCGGATTCTGTCCGTTCAACTTCAG
>DAIOWA010000741.1:0-1617 GCA_036758705.1 Pyrinomonadaceae bacterium
GGCGTGATGGAAGGCGACAGTGCCGTACAGGCGATCTTCGGAACTCAACTGGAAAAGTTGAAGAAGGAAGGTAAAGAGCCTGATGAGTCGATACTGGCCGAAATGGCGAAGGTCCGCGAAACTTACGACCGCGAACTCGACGCCAAACACGCCGCCGCACGCGGATTGGTAGACGCGATCGTCACGCCCGAAGATCTTCGGCCTTCGCTTTTGCTGGCGCTCCAAACTTGTTTGAATACCTCAAAGCCACACATCGGAGCCTTTGTACTGCCGCCGACGCACTAAGAGCCAAAAGCGTAGACGAAGGCAACACATCGGAGCTTCCACATTTTTCTTAACTACATAAACAAATCCGTGTAATAATTTGACCGTCGAAATCAATAGATAGTACTGCGGGCTATTTTTCTCAGGATTAGAAGATGATCCACGAGTCCACGGAATCGCAACAGACTCAGACGTTTTCAAACGACTACGAAAACGTGCTTCCCGATCATTATCGGCTCATCGAAATGGTTGGACGCGGAGGTATGGCTGAGGTCTTCCTCGCCGAAGATAAGCGACTGAATCGAAAGGTTGCGATCAAATTCCTGAGCACTGAGTTTCGACGAGATCCCGACCGAATGCGTCGGTTTCGGCAGGAAGCCAGGTCGGCATCGGCGCTAAATCATCCGAACATCCTTACCATTCACGACATCGGTGAAAGCTCCGGTGTGCAATATCTTGTAAGCGAATTCGTCGAGGGTGAGACACTCGGAGCACGCATCAGCCGCAGTGCCCTTCCGATTCCGGAAGCCGTTGGCGTTGCTGTTCAGGTCGCGTCAGCTCTTTCCGCCTCTCACGCTGCCGGTATCGTTCACCGGGACATCAAACCAGACAACGTAATGATCCGAAACGACGGTGTGGTAAAGGTACTGGACTTCGGCCTCGCCAAAGCGAGCGGCTTCACGACAGCAAACGGTGCCGACTTTGATGCGATGACCCTCGATTCGGGGTCAACGTCACCCGGCCTTATTGTTGGCACGCCGCAATATATGTCGCCTGAGCAGGCTCGTGGAAAGGAGCTCGACGGCCGAACAGATGTTTTCAGCCTCGGGATACTTCTTTTCGAAATGGTAACCGGCAGATCGCCTTTCGCGGGCGATGCCTTTGCCGACACAATGGCGGGAATCCTTACCAGGGAGCCGCGGAGGCTCGATAATTTTGTGACGGATCCACCCTCTGGACTGGTTCAAATTATCGAGCGGGCGTTGAAGAAGGACCGGAACGATCGGTATTCGTCAATGGACGAGTTGCTTTCGGATCTGAAACGACCGCTGGGCGATCTTAAGAGTACGGTTTATACGGCGGTGGATTCCGGTAGGACGGAGATCCGTCCGACAGATCAGCACAGCGCGGTTAGCTTTATTGCGCGATCGATCACCCATCCTCGGCCATCCATGATCGTTCTCGTCGCGGCCTTGGTCCTACTCGGAGTCGGCTGGTGGTTCTGGGGGCCCAAACAAGGTGAAACTGCGGGTCTTCAGCCAACGATGCGAACTGTCCCGATCACGTCGTGGAGCAGTCGAGTCGGGGAGCTAAGCTCGTCGGCCTCATTTTCGCCAAACGCAAAGATGATCG
>DAIOWA010000742.1:0-1613 GCA_036758705.1 Pyrinomonadaceae bacterium
ATGACCGATCGAAAGGTTCCTGAAGCGGTCCAGGAAAATATCGTTGCTTGCGTCAAGGCGTTTTCCAATTACGGGTTTCCCGAATCTCACGCATACAGTTTCGCACTCCTTGCTTACGCATCTGCATACTTTATGCTTCATTATCGAGCGTGCTTTATGACGGCGATGTTCAATAATTACCCGCTCGGATTTTATAATTCAGCGACGCTTGTGAAGGATGCTCAGCGGCATGGGCTGCATTTTCTGGCATTGGATATAAACAAGTCAGACCAAATTTTTACGGTTGAAGAAGTCGAAGTCAGAACCGGAAGCGATAGCGACCGGGTTCCTTCTTCAGTCAGAACCGAGAGCGGTAGCGACCGGGTTCCTTTTTCAACTGATAAACAAGTCCGTGTAGGCCTGAATTACGTTCGGGGGCTAAGGAAGGAGATACGTGAAGCGATCGTCACTGAACGTAAGAATAGCGGCCCGTACACAAGTGTTGCCGACTTGATCGACCGCGTCCCGATGATCAACAAACGCGAGATTAGGGCGCTTAGTATCGCCGGTGCTTTGAATTTGGAAAACACCGTCCACCGCCGTGAAGCCCTCTGGCAATCCGAGTTTGCCATTCAACCGAAGGGAGGCCTCTTTGAGAATCAAGCTTCATCCTTCATCTCTCATCCTTCATCCTTCTTAAAACGCTTGGAAGGGCTCCAACTCGTAGAGGCCGATCTGAAAAAGACCGGCATCTCGATCGGCAAACACCCGATGTCGTTCGTGCGTGAAGAGTTAAGAAAACGAAAAGTTCTATCCGCGATCGAATCACGCGATCTCAAGAAGAACCAGATCGCATCCGTCGCCGGAGCCGTGATAATTCGCCAACGTCCGATGACGGCAAATAACGTCGTATTTATCACGCTCGAAGACGAGACCGGACATTCAAACTTCGTTGTTATGCCGGACAAGTTCGAGGAATATCGATCAGTGATCAACCAAAGTGATTACCTCGTCATCCGCGGCATCTTCGAAGAACGCGGAATGCTAAAAGCTCTCAGCTTCAAAACCCTCAAAGGCTTCAGCGCCGAGGTCGTCTCACACAATTTTAGATAGAGAATTTGAAAGAATGGAGGCGGCGCGCAAAATGGTCGCGCTCAGAGTTGCTAATAGTGCGGCAACATCGATCAAGTGGTGCTTCATGCTCTGTTGGAAACCCGAAAAAACTTAGGTGACCAACTAGGCTTTGATCCCTGCTTGATTTGGGGGTGCGAGAGGTCGCAAGTTAGAATCTTGTCGTCCCGACCAATAAAAATGGGGATTTCGTAAAAACGAGAACCCCAATTTCCTTGTGTACTGTCGCCGATTTCGCAAGAGTGCCAGCTCTAACCCCCGCAAATTACTGACTTTCCTATTTCCTGGCTGACATTCCTGGACTCGTCCATCCTGTGACCAACTTAATGGTGAACCTTCGAACTCTGCTCGCAGCAGGATGGCTCGCTTCAGGACGCACGTCGAACGGCTTGCCATGGATTTTGGGCGGGAGCGACGTCCAGCCTCATGGCCATTCGTACCAGATCAGCCAACGAGTCCGCCTCCATTTTCTGCATCATCTTGCCGCGGTGTGCCTTGACCGT
>DAIOWA010000743.1:0-1612 GCA_036758705.1 Pyrinomonadaceae bacterium
GGCTCATCGGCGAACGCATCAGCAAGTCGCAGACTGATGAGATGAAATTTATGGTGCGTTGGCTCGAAGCTCGCGGGCAAGCTACAGAAATGAAGATGTCAGATGGCGGCGGCGATATGCATAGCTCGCACGCACACGGCACTCATCAAGCGCCTCCGATGCATCAGATGCCCGGCATGCTCACGCCAAAACAAATGGAAGAGCTGAAAGCCTCGAAGGGAGCTGAATTTGATCATCTCTTTCTAACTGGAATGATCCAGCATCACGAAGGAGCGTTGGTAATGGTCAAGGACCTTCACGACAGCCCCGGAACCGCTCAAGATGCCGAACTTTTCAATTTTGCAAGCGATGTAGATAGCGGCCAGCGGGCCGAGATCAAAAGTATGCAGAACCTATTGGGCAAATCGCACGTAGAAAATAAACCATGAACCGAATCAAAACTCTGATAACCGCATTATTTCTTGCCGCCTTCGTGCTATCGGCCAACACTCTGATAAATGCACAGGCTGGTCCGGCTCCAACTCCTAAACCGCTTCCTCCTGGAATGAAGGGCAGCGACGCCAACGACCCGCGAGCAAAGCTTAAACCCGGGTTATTCGACGCAGGTGAAGCTGCGTTTGGAATGAAGCACATTTCGCTGACCAAGAAGCCGCCATCATTTGATCTCGGCGTAGATCCGGCTTCGCCAAAGGTTGCGAGTGCATTGAGTTCGCTGGGAATCGGCAACCCGAATCAGCTCCCTGAAAACATGAGGATGACTATCGCCGGGCTGGCTCTCGCAAACTCGGATCTGGCATTCCAGGGAAAATATCTGTTCCTCGGTAATTTCTACGGGATGAACATCTATGATATTTCCAAGCCCGCGGCGCCTGCTCTTGTAACGTCAATGCTTTGTCCGGGCGGCCAGGGCGACGTTTCGGTGTATAAGAATCTGATGTTTATGTCCGTCGAGATGCCCAACGGCCGTGTCGATTGCGGCGAGCAAGGCTTCCCTGCCGGTGAACCCGGAAAAGGACCGGCGGCGAGCAAAGACCGTTTTCGTGGTGTTCGTATTTTCGACATAAGCGACATTAAGAACCCGAAGCAGGTTGGCGGAGTTCAGACCTGCCGCGGATCGCATACGCATACACTTGTAACCGATCCGAATGACAAGGAGAACGTATATATATATGTCTCAGGAACTTCATTCGTCCGTCAGCCCGAAGAACTCGAAGGATGCTCAGGCGGTGCTCCGGATAAAGATCCGAACACTGCGCTGTTTCGTATCGAGGTGATCAAGGTTCCTGTCGCCGCTCCGCAGAACGCGAAGATCGTTAATAGTCCGCGCGTCTTTGGCGATGCTGCGACCGGTAAGATCAACGCTCTCGATAACGGCGGCTCTCACGATGGCAACGGCCGTCCGCAGGAGACGAATCAGTGCCACGATATTACCGCCTACTCGCAGATCGGCCTTGCGGCCGGCGCCTGTGCCGGTAACGGGATCTTGCTCGACATCAAAGATCCTGCGAATCCGAAGCGTGTCGAAGCGGTGAACGATGCAAACTACGCGTACTGGCACTCGGCCGCGTTTTCGAATGACGGAAAGAAGGTCGTCTTCACTGACGAGTGGGGC
>DAIOWA010000744.1:0-1610 GCA_036758705.1 Pyrinomonadaceae bacterium
TGAATAAAAATCTAAACCAATATCATACTCATCTGCATCGTCGAGTTCAGACTTGGCAATCTTCCCGTTTTCCACTTTCACAGTCTTTCGACCGCGAAAATATGATTCGTAGCCGCTGGGAATCCAATCGTACTCATAATTTCTAATGTCAAAATCATTATTCTTTTGCTCTACATTCGTATTACTTGACAAAGAATTGGGCTTATTCTCGGTATCTTGTGCACGAGGTACCGTGGGCTCGATCTTGACAGGATTCTCATGCAATTGGTTTTGTGCGCATCCCCAAGAAGCGATAGATGCCCCAACAACAATCCACGCGATTCGCTTTTGAAAAAATATTTTACTTTTCATAACTCAATTTCTGTAACAATCGAAAAATATTCTCCACTTTGGTGCCCATGCGTCGTATTTGGCGCGTCTATCTTTCGGATTCGGGGCATAGTTTGCCGCCTTCTCCGCCTCACTCCTTCCGGGGCTCGCTTTTAGTCGCCTAGCCGCAACCCTGCCACTTGCAAGCGAGCTTCCGCCAAAAGGTGCCGCTTCCAAAAGAATCGGGTGTCGGATCTGCGTTTCTGCGATATCTAAAGGGTTCTTACAGATTTCGCCGAATAGAAACGGCGCTCCAAAAACGATGAAAGGATTCTGGCCGACCGGTCCGGGATTGTCAACGGATCTACCGTGCGATGGGAATCTCCATGACTGCATCATCGGGATAATTCCGGGAATTATTGCGGTGCTGCCGGGAATCATTGGAATAATTCCGCGCGAAGCTGGCAAATTCGCCTGCAGCTCAAACAAGCAAGATGCTTGTCGCTCCAGTCAGCGGCCCTTTTTACCCGCCGACGTGTACGCTCGGCCGCAGTTCGGGGTCGGGTTCGGCTTGGCGGAGGATCTCGCGGGGGACGGGTGCGGTGTCGCCTTCGCCGAAGAGGATGTAGCGGATCAGGTACTTGATCGGGTTGCCCTCGCTCCAGCCGAAATAGACGTGCGGGATCTTGTTGGTCGTGTCGCGAATGTGCAGCAGCAGTGCGGCGATCGCGTTCGGTACGGCCGGCGACTTCGTCCGCAGAATTTTATAACCGCCGACATCCGCACCCGTGATATGCAGTTTCCCGCTGAACTCCGATGCATCGCCGACATCGATCTCGTAAAACAAGATCGGATCGGTCGACGGGATGTGATTGTCGATGCGTTTTTCGTGTTCCTTGAATCTGTATTCGGTAATGTCGCCCGTTTCGCGGCGGTTCGTCACGATGCGAACGTCACCCTCCGACGCCAACTCCTGCAGAAACTGTTTCGCGGTCGCGTCGAGCTCGATCTTCTCGATGCGGATCTCCGTCGTACGCATCGCACGCGAGACGAACGACGCGATCACGATCCCGGCGATAAAGAACGCGGCGATCTTGATGCCATCGGGCCGCTCAATGACATTGGTGATCGTCGTATACGCAAACACCAGCGAGATCGCCATAAAGATCCACTTCGCGGCCTCTTTGCGATACCACGCGGAGATCGTTACGGCGATGGCCGCCGAGGTCATAAGCACCAACACGCCGGTCGCGTATGCCCCGCCCTGAGCTTCAACGTCGGCCTTGAAAATATACGTGATC
>DAIOWA010000745.1:0-1609 GCA_036758705.1 Pyrinomonadaceae bacterium
GGCGGCGTTTCAACCCGAGGAGTTTCCGGTAGTGTTTCGATCTTTCGGCGAGAGGCATCGGGGAGCCGGGTCATAGAAGCAGATCTCGACCAGGTGAAGGCTGGGACGACCGAGGATGTAGAGGTGCGCCCGTTCGATATTATCGACGTTCCGATTCGGGGAACTCCAAAACGAGCAACTCCGCCCGTGGCGGAACCTGTGGAAAGCCGCATTCGAACGGGGCCGCTGCCCCTTCGCGTGATCAGCTAGGTAGGATTTATCATTGGATGAACCCGCAAAATGTGGTTCAATTAATATTCGGGCAATCCCCGAGTCTTTTAACATGGCAACTCTTGGAAATCTCAGCCGCCGTACGACCGCGCTTTTGTATCTCGTGGTCGCGTCGATCGTTATTGGAACGTTCATCTATCTTGAGCAGATCGCGATCCTTTATGTTTTAGCAACCCTCGGTCTTGTGGCTCTGCTGCTCATCGTCGGGTTCGCAGATCTCGAGCATATTGGACGAGACACGAACTGATTCTTTACGGGCGAGATCTTACTTATGCAGCAGTATCGCGTGGAAGCTCGATGGGTCGTCGTCTTCGTGGTATTGATTTTTTCGTTTCCGGCGGCCTTCGCATCGGAACAGCCCAATATTCCCAAAGACACTAAGTGGCGGAATTCGCGGATCACGCTGTCCCTCTCGCGAGCTCTGGATGCGAGTAGTAATCTCCCGACTGATCTCCGGCTAATTGTAAGACGAAGTCTGCTCGCGTGGTCGAGTCAGACATCCATTTCGTTTGAGGTTGTCGATTCTGACCTCCAATCGGCCAGCCCGAAAGGGGCAAAGGGCGATGGGATTAGTTTGATAACCTCGGCCCTGACCGCCGAAAATCTGAGACTATTTCCGCGACAGGCTGCCTCGCCTGCGGCCGTAACGCGTGTGTTTAGGGATTGGCGTGGTTACATCACCGAAGCTGATATCGTGCTCAACCCATATGTAAGGTTTTCGGTCGACGGATCATTCGACACGTTTGACCTTCAAGACACGTTGACGCACGAGATCGGGCATTTATTGGGGCTTCAGCATTCACCGGTTTGGGGTTCGATAATGTTTTCGCGTGCTTCTCGTGGGTTAGGGCCGGCTTTTTTCAAAGGATCCAGGAACGATTTGCCCGAAGTAGATTCGTCCTCGGTAAGGGCGCTTTATGGGCCGCGCATAGATGATCTGAAATGTTGCGGAAGCGTTTCTGGCCGGATCGCGGAAAACCTGCCTGCGGCGCGTATTCTTGTTTGGATGGAAGATGCCGGTACCGGTCGCCTGATCGCCGCCACAACTCCTGACAAGGATGGAGGTTATCGCATGGACGGTGTGCCGGAAGGCGACTTCTCCCTCTATGCGGCGTCCGAAGGGCAGTCCTACGAGTTTGCTAATGATACCGCTCGAATCGCTGTGGCCGTCGGGGAATCAGCATTCAAGAACTTTGACCTCCGATCATCGAGATCTGAAACCCGGGTACATCTTCTTGGCACATCTGTCCGTCTCGCCGGGCTTCCGGTCGAGTTAGGCCTGATCTCACAGGATCTTTTTCTTGGCTTGGAGGGCTCTCCTGAGAACATCTCCCGCGTG
>DAIOWA010000746.1:0-1603 GCA_036758705.1 Pyrinomonadaceae bacterium
CAGGCGATCGAAGACTTTCTATTCTACGCTAAGAACAATTGGCAGACACCGCCGGCGTATGTTTTGCTGATCGGTGATGGCCATTATGATTCGAAAAACTACGATAGTGGGGATGTCGGTTACTGGAATATGATCCCGTCGCGGATCGTGGATACGCTTTATATGGAGACGGGCAGTGATGAAGCGTTGTCGGATTTTAACAAGGATGGCCTCGCTGAGATCCCGATCGGCCGCATCCCCGCACGTGACGGGGCCGCGGTAACGACGATGCTGAATAAGACGATTACCTGGGAAGCATCCCTTAATGCCAACTCGATGAACCGAGGTGTATTATTCGCTCACGACTGGCCGGATGGCTACGATTTCAAAGCGATGAGCGATCGAGTGATGTCGAATCTGCCAGCCGCAGTTCCCAAACTATCGATATCGCAAACTTCGCCGACCGGACAGGCGGATATAATCGCGGCTGTTAACGAGACGGACGGGGGAACTACGCTGGCTCCGGGTCCAAACGCCGGACAATACCTGTTGAACTACACCGGTCACGGAACAACCGGTGTCTGGAGAAACACGGGATTTTTCTCATACCAACAGGCTCCGCTTTTGACTAACGGAAATTACCCTTCGCTGATGGTTTCCTTGACGTGCCTCAATGCGTACTTTATGTCAAACAATGACAGTTTCTCTGAGGCAATGGTGAAAGCACCGGGTGGTGCTGTTGCCGTATGGGCCTCAACCGGCGAGACCACACCTGATGTACAGGAAGTAATGGGTACGCGTTTTTACCTCAAACTGGGCGAGGGATCTATTCCGCGAATAGGCGACCTCATTGCGGATGCAAAGGGCCCTCTACCGGCTGGGGCGGACGTTCGGCTGAGCTGGGCATTGATCGGCGATCCGATGCTGAAGGTTCGCTAGAAACACTCGATCAAAACAGTAAAGGCGTACTCGAGATATCGGGTACGCCTTCTTAATTGTGGTACTCGCGGCGGGATTTGAACCTGCGACTTCTTCCTTCGGAGGGAAGCACTCTATCCACTGAGCTACGCGAGCAGAACTTCCATTTTAGTTAATTCACTGTTTCGTTTCAATCCGGATCGTTTTGATCCGGACAGGCTCGACGGGCCTTTCTCCGTCCTTCGGTTGTACGCCAGAGATCGTTCGGACGTTATTCATTCCCTCGATCACCTTGCCAAATATAGTGTACCGCTGATCGAATCCGGGTTCGCGTTTCAGAGTGATGAAGAACTGTGAATTTGCGGAATCGTTACTTTGTCCGCGAGCGGCTCCGACGATTCCTGTGTCGTAGAGGATATCGGAGAATTCCGCAGGCACATTCGGCTTACTCGATTTGCCGGTTCCGTCATTCGTCGGATCCTCATCCTTCGAGAGCGGATCACCGCCCTGAATTACGGAGGGGTTGATCCGGTGGAAGGTGGTTCCATCATAAACCCCTTCCTTGGCCAGTGCCTTGAACTGCTCGACCATTTTGGGAGCAATGTTCGAATAAAGTTCGATCTTGATCGTCCCATACGCAGCCGCATTCTCAAGCTCGATCACCGCGATCTCTTTGTCCGCCGCGGGCTGAACGCCCTTCTTGATC
>DAIOWA010000747.1:0-1596 GCA_036758705.1 Pyrinomonadaceae bacterium
TTTGTCGATGCCGGAATTTGAAGGTGTAGAGAATTTTCCGAGCGCTGCGGATGATCTGACGTCGGTGGCGGCCGACGAGGCTGGCGGATTTGCGTTCGTTTCGCTCGATCCGATCGCTTCGCTCGGAGAGTTTGTTTCGGCTGAGGCAATGGCTCCACTGGGCTCTGGCGAGTTGAAGCTGACCTCGACGCGCGAATATCCGCTGAACGCTCATTGGGCGCTCTACTGCGAGAATTACCTCGAAGGCTTTCACATTCCTTTCGTCCACAAATCACTCAACGAGATCGTAGATTACGGTAGCTATTCGACGGACCTGTTTCGCTATTCGAGCGTGCAAACCGGATACGACGCGACCGCCAAGGTCGCCGGCAGATACGCGTTCCTTTTCCCGAACACGATGTTCAATTTCTATCCGTGGGGCGTGTCGGTGAACGTCGTGCGGCCGGTGTCTTCGTCGGAAACGGTGGTGGAATTTTTGACTTATGTTTCCGATGAATCCTTGGTTGGCGAGGGAGCAGGCGGCGATCTGCATCGGGTCGAAATGGAAGACGAAGCCGTCGTCGAAAGCGTCCAACGCGGCATCCGATCGCGATATTATTCGCACGGTCGATACTCGCCCACGCGAGAGCAGGGAACGCATCATTTTCATCGATTGATCGCGGAGTTTTTATCTTGATTGGATGGTATAACCAGAGTTATACTTTTTGTATGAATACGAAAACGGCTATTTCTGTTCCTTCCAATATATTCAAACTTAGCGAGAAACTGGCAAAAAAATACAAGATGTCGAGAAGTGCCGTCTTTGCGTGGGGCGTAGAAAAGCTCGGTGAAGAACTTGAAGAAATGGACGAGGAAGAACTTATTGCCCGCATAAACGCAGTTTGTGCCGAGGTTGACACGTCGGTCGATCCGGCCATAAGGAAATATCAAGCCGAAAGGATGAGCCGAAGCAAATGACAATTCGCCGAGGCCAGATCTGGCTCACAGTTTTCGGAACGCCCCGAGGTTCAAGTCCGGGGTATAAACGTCCCGCAGTCGTTATTCAGTCTGATGGATTTAATAAGACGGATATCGACTCTGTAGTGGTCGCCAGTGTCACAACGACTTCCAGGTTCGGCAAAATGCCGGGAAATGTTGAGGTGGCAGGCGGAGTGGGCGGACTAAGGGAAGACTCCGTAATTAACGTCACTCAGATCTACACCGTCGATAGATCCGACTTACTCGAGCTTTGGGGCATTTTGCCAAAAGCTAAATTGAAGGAATTAGAAAAAGGATTAAGACTGGTCCTTGCATTACCGCAAAACATTGAATAATCCAGACGAGATCGTCCAGCTCCGGGCCGAGATTGAGCGTCATAACGAGCTTTATTATCAGAAGGCCGAGCCGGAGATATCGGACTACGAATTCGATCAACTACTTGCGCGGCTGAAGAAGCTTGAGGAAGCGCATCCCGAGTTGATCACGCCGGACAGTCCGACGCAGCGGGTTGGCGGGAAGGCTGACAGCTTGCGGCCGTTTACGCATACCGTTCCTCTGATGTCGCTCGACAATTCGTACGATCTTGACGATCTGAAGGCGTTTACCGAGCGGTGTGAG
>DAIOWA010000748.1:0-1590 GCA_036758705.1 Pyrinomonadaceae bacterium
GCTTGACCTGTCGTCGGTCGTTGCCGGAACCAAGTATCGCGGGCAGTTCGAAGAACGTCTCAAGAAGATCCTCGCGGAATTAAAGGAGCGTCCCGACAACATCGTGTTCCTCGATGAGATCCACACGCTCGTTGGAGCCGGCTCGGCTGAAGGAACGCTCGACGCGGCAAATATTCTCAAACCTGCGCTTTCACGCGGCGAGATCCAGGTGATCGGCGCGACGACGCCTTCTGAGTATCGCCGCTCGATCGAAAAAGACCGGGCTCTCGAACGCCGATTCCAGTCCGTAAAGGTAGATCCGCCAAACGAAAAGGAAGCGGTCGAGATCGTCCGCGGCGTTGTCGGACGCTACGAAGCGTTCCATCAGATCCGATATTCCCCTGAAGCTATCGAGGCAGCCGTTTATCAGTCGAGCCGATATATTGCTGATCGTTTCCTTCCGGACAAGGCGATCGACGTGCTTGACGAGGCAGGTTCCCGAGCAAAACTCCGTCATCAGCACGAAATCTCCGGCGAGCCGTCGTGGAAAGAGACGGTCGAGAATTGGAAACGGATCGCGGCGAAGGAAGAGCAGCTTGTTTCTTACGAACTGAAAACGATCGACGACAGCTTTTTCGGTGTCGAAGTAACAAAAGACGACGTTGACGATGTCATCGCCCGCTGGACCGGAATTCCCGTTGCGTCGATCAAGCAGGAAGAGGCGAAGAAGCTTCTAGAGATCGAAAGCGAGCTGCAGAAACGCATAGTATCGCAGCGGCCGGCGATCTCCGCCCTTGCACGAGCAATTCGCCGCTCGCGAGCGGGGTTGAAGAACCCCAGCAAACCCGTCGGATCGTTCCTCTTCCTTGGGCCGACCGGCGTTGGTAAAACCGAAGTTGCGAAAACACTTGGATCGTTCCTGTTCGGATCGGAACGCTCACTTATTCGCTTTGATATGAGCGAATTTATGGAGAAGCACGCCGTTGCAAAGTTCATCGGCTCGCCTCCGGGATACGTTGGCCACGAAGAGGGCGGCCAGTTGACCGAGAAACTCCGCCGAGCGCCTTATTCGATCGTCCTGTTCGACGAGATCGAAAAGGCTCATCCCGATGTCTTCAATATTCTGCTTCAGGTATTTGAGGATGGCATTCTTACGGATGCTCACGGGAACACCGTCGATTGTAAGCACGCGATCTTCATAATGACCTCGAACATCGGCGCCCGCTTTATTCAGAAGCGCGGTAATCTTGGCTTCCAGAATGGCGGTGACACGTCACGCGATAAAATGGAAGATCAGGTGATGTCGTCCGTCAGGCAGACATTTGCACCGGAGTTCATCAACCGCCTAGACGAGATCATCATCTTCGACGAGCTGACCGAGGACGATCTTTCGCAGATCATCGACCTCCAGATCGCGAGCCTTAACTCCGTGATCGGCGCCCGCGGACTGACCGTCCGCCTGTCGGATGAGGCTCGTAGGTGGCTGATCGACAAAACGCTCGTAGACCGAAACTACGGTGCACGTCCGCTGAAACGAGCGATTCAGAAATTTATCGAGGATGAACTTTCCGAAGCTCTGATCCAGGGCGACATCAGCGAAAGTTCGGATGT
>DAIOWA010000749.1:0-1582 GCA_036758705.1 Pyrinomonadaceae bacterium
GTACTAGCGGCCGAAAAGACGGAAAGCGTCAATTCTTCCTGGGAACTTCAGGACCTATCGGGGGATGAGAATGACCCCTATATCCTTCGTGCGATCGGGACCAGAAAAATACGCCGCAAGGCCGCAGGTCAGGACGTCGAAGAATCTGTTCAGCTTAAATGCAAATTTCTTCTGAAAGACAGCCCGTCGACACCGATCCGAAACGACAACAACTTGAGAACGGGTTTTACGATCCTTCGCTTTCGGGTCGAACCGGTAAACGGAAAGACCGTCTCGCCTATAACACTTATCGGAGATGCTGAGGATACATCTTCACCAAGTCAACCCGCTAGCGATACAGCTGGCGGCAAGTAACGAGGAGCTAATTTAATCTATGAAAATACCAAGAATATCTAAACGCGCTGAATATTTTATGAAGTTGCTGGGAGTCGCACTTGTCGCAATCACCGTTATTGCCGGAAATGCTGAAGCTCAGGTTCGAAAGTCTGAAATCAAACGGAAACCAAAGCAGGTTACCGCGCCAAACGCGCAAGAGTTGAAGTCGGGTCCCGCCGAAAAGATCGTTAATATTTCAGCTGCTTCCGGTGGAACACAGCCTGTTGCGGTGGTTAATGCGCCGCAACCTGATTTCCTGTCGGGAGAAGCAAATGTAACTGTGAATCCCAAGCAGCCTACGATCATCCGTCTCGGACTCGCTCAAAATGCGGTTTCCATCGTAGAATTCCCGGCATCAGACGGCATCTATTACATCCACGAAGGCAACCCGAGGCTTGCTTCAGTGTTTCAGTCTCCTACAAAAGAAACGGACCGATCTATAACCATCTATCCCGGTGAAGGATTCGCTCCATCGAAAGACGGTGCGACGGCTGCCGCGATCAGCCTTCAGATGAGATCCGGTTTGGTTCTAATTCTCGAACTTGTTCCGGTTAGTGATCTTAGAAGGAATGCTCACCGCTGCGTCATTGCATATGACAGAGAGGTGGTCGTATCGGCACGAAAAGTTGCCGGTCTGGCTTACAATCTCGGCGGCGAGTCAGCCGCCGCCACACCGATCAACTCAAGAGCAGTATCGAAACTCGTCGGGACAACTCAACCCGCTGAATTGAGAAGTCCTGATTCTACCGGGCCTGAAAACGACTCAATTCCCAAAGCCGCTTACACGGATATACCGGACACAAAACGAGGCAGCTCGAAGCGAGCATTGACCGATGCGGAGATTTCTAGAACAACGAACAAGCGCCTGGCGGATGTTCTCCGAGATCCAAAGAAGAGCCTCGGTGTCTGGACGTCGCCGCTTAATGGTCTGGAACTGTCCGTTACGCGAACTATAGACATGGATGCGGAAAACCGGCTTGTTATCGTCGCCATTCGCAACTCTACAACGTCGAATCTCAGACTCGTACAAGGTTCTCCCGAACTTCAGATACAAACGCTCGACAAAGACGGCAATAGCCTTCTGACCTCAAAACTCGATATACGGTATCTGGAAACAACCGCATTTGAAGGGCTCGTTCTGCCGGGTTCAACGACCTTTTATGCTTTGGTCTATAAGTCACCGACGCTTGGGACGAATCAGAAGATT
>DAIOWA010000750.1:0-1577 GCA_036758705.1 Pyrinomonadaceae bacterium
TTGTTGATCACGGAATAGGTAAACGTGAATCGCCAAGTGCCGAGTTGCGGAACCCAGTTGGCGGCGGCATTGGATGTGGTTTCTGACAATGCGTCAGTTCCGGGAAACAGCGATGCGGTATGGCCATCCGATCCCATCCCCAGCACGATCAGGTCAAATCGCGGAACGTCGGGGGATAATTTGCGCAGGGTCTGCTCGTAGTCTTCGGCTACCGCAACCGGCTCTCCCAGCTCGGTTCGCCAACGGAAGATGTTATCTTCCCGGATCCGAAGGGGTCGGAACAGCCCCTTGTTTGCTCCCTTGAAATTGCTCGCGTCTTCGTCGGGCAATACATTCCTTTCGTCGCCGAAAAAGAAGAACACACGATCCCAATCGAGCGATGAATCCAGCAGGTGTTTGTAGAGAAGTAGCGGAGTCGAGCCGCCCGAAAGAGCGACGATAAACATTCCACGCTCGGCTATAGAATCCTTAGCGATGCGAACGAATTCCGTGGCGGCACGTGACGCCAGATCAGCCGGGTCTTTACAAACGACGAGGTTCATTTCTTTTCGGTGTTAACCTCAGGCACTTCGTTTTTCCACTTGCGTCCGTCACGTTCAAGCAAGTCGTCCGATTCTTTCGGCCCCCATGATCCGGCTTCGTAATTGGGGAAGTCTCGAGCAGGAATTGCTTGCCATACATCCAGGACCGGCGTCACGGCTTTCCAACTTGCCTCGACCATATCTGCACGCTGAAAGAGCGTCGCGTCGCCGATCATGCAGTCGAACAGCAGCCGCTCGTAGCCGGTGGCCATCTGCTTTCCGAAGTGCTCGACGTAATCGAAATCCATATCTACCGCCCCGATCTTTACGATCGGGCCTGGGATCTTGGCGCCGAAATGCAGGGTGATGCCTTCGTCCGGCTGAATGTGGATCTCGATCCGGTTGCTGCGAAGCTTTTCGACCGGCGTATCGCGAAAAAGCATAAACGGTGCCTTCTTGAACCAGATCACGATCGTCGAGTTCCGCGTCGCCATTCGTTTGCCGGTACGCACATAAAACGGCACATCAGCCCATCGCCAGTTGTCGATGGATAGTTTCAGTGCGGCGAAGGTTTCGGTATTTGAATCCTTCGCGACCTTTTCTTCATCGCGATACGACAGGACAGGTTCTCCGTCGATCGAACCCGATCCGTACTGCCCGCGGACTGCACAGTGAAGGGAATCTTCGGGCGAAAAAGGTTGGATCGCCTGAAGGATCTTTACTTGTTCGTCGCGTACTGAGTCTGGGTCGAATGAAACCGGCGGCTCCATCGCAGTTAGGGTAACGAGCTGGAAAATATGATTCGGGATCATGTCCCGCAGAGCACCAGCCGATTCGTAATATCCGCCTCGCTGCTCAACGCCGAGTCTTTCGGCAACCGTGATCTGCACATGATCGACAAAGTTCCGATTCCAGATCGGCTCGAAAATACTGTTGCCAAACCGAAAAACTAAAAGGTTCTGAACCGTTTCTTTTCCGAGGTAGTGATCGATGCGGTAGATCTGTTTTTCACTCAGCACCTTTAGAAGGTTAGCATTGGGTTCCTTCGCGGATTCG
>DAIOWA010000751.1:0-1575 GCA_036758705.1 Pyrinomonadaceae bacterium
CAAGACGCGAGCCACCGAACTTCTGGACGAAGTCGGACTCTCCGAACGCGGACACCACTATCCAAACGAACTCTCCGGCGGCGAACAGCAGCGCGTGGCTATCGCACGGGCGTTTGCAAATCAGCCAAAGATCCTCCTAGCCGACGAGCCAACCGGCAATCTCGACTCAAAGAATGGCCAGCATATATTCGAACTAATGGAAGATCTCCACCGCCAACGAAACATCACTCTGGTACTCGTAACCCACGACCCGGCCCTTGCCGCCAAGGCTCAGCGGCAGGTCGTGTTGCGTGATGGAATGGTCATTAGCGACGAGCTTGGTTCCTGATCACCTATTTGCCTTTTTCATCAAGGATTTCGGTAGGAAATATTCCGACTTCTTCCGAAGAATTAGGAAGGCTTCGGAAGAATTCGGAACAAATACTACCCCGGGCCGGGCTTTTCAGGCGTAAATATCTGTGTTCAGTGTAGATACGCGATTTAAATTCGTGTCCCGCTACAAATAAAAAATATTTGGGCCGCCCGAACGATTGGGGAATCCGCGCTTCATTCAAAGATCCCTGACCCGCGCATCGCGGGGTTGCAATGGTAGCACGCAGTTGCATACTCCGTCCAGACTTTTGCGAACCGCTCATTAAATCTCTAACATTGGTCGCTAGCAATGAAATCTCTTGAGAACCTAAGCAGGTTAGGATAAGATAATTATGCCCACAATAATTTTTCGCAATGGGTATCGAATCATGATCTACACTCGGGACCACAAACCTATGCACGTCCACGTCGAATACCAGGGGCGAAAAGCTTTGATCGAGTTCGAGCCGGAGGTGAGGTTGCGTAACAGTCTTGGACTCAAACCGCAACGAGTTGCGTGGTGCCTTGGCTTTGGTGAATCAGAATCGGTCGATTCTGATTGAAAAGTGGCGAGAAATTTATGGCTAAGAAAGATATGGACATTGGAATGTCAGATGAAGAATTCGAACGGCAATACATTGAAGCAACGCGTCATGGTCAAGAAGATTTGAAAAAACTTCCGAAAGCAGCCGCCGCAAAATATGACAAACGTTCAAGACGAATCGTGTTGGACCTTGAAAATGGTGTAACTGCGCTTGTGCCGGTTGATCTAGTCCAAGGCTTGCAGGGCGGCAACGATCGCCAGTTGGGCGACTTTAGCTTGATGTTTCAGGGAACGGAGATCTTTTGGGAATCGCTTGATGTTCAATTCTTCGTGGGAGACCTTCTCTCAGGTGTGTTCGGCACGAAGCGATGGATGGCCGGTCTGAAGGAACATCTGGCCGAGATCGGTCGTAAAGGCGGGAGGGCCAGGACGCCGGCGAAACGCGCCGCGAGTGCGGAGAACGGCAAAAAGGGCGGGCGTCCTCAGAAAGTTCGTACCGCATAGATGCGATTTATCCTCAATCTCACCGCTCGCGAGATCCGCTCATCATGGAGGCGGCTGCTGTTTTTCTTCCTCTGCATCGCACTCGGTGTCGGGTCGGTAGTAGCGTTGCGGTCGCTTATCCAAAACTTAACGAGGGCTGTCGGGACAGACGCTCGGGCTCTGATGACGGCGGATAT
>DAIOWA010000752.1:0-1566 GCA_036758705.1 Pyrinomonadaceae bacterium
TTGAGCTGACGAAGGCCGGTTAGGTCATTGCTTCGGGGTCAAAAAAATTAGAGGCGCGGCTTTTGGGCCGCGTCTTTTTTTTATCCGTACTTTCGGTGACGGTTCACCGATACCAAATTTGAAATTCAACTTTTGCGCAGCCGGCTTTGGGAATTTCCGGCCTGCGGCGTAAAAAGCACGACGAGGACGGCGAGAAAAATTGTGGCACGTGCCACAAATCCGTGAATAGCGAACAGTGAAAAGTGAGCAGTGCCCTGATATTTACTGCCTTATTCACTTTTAACTATTAACTGTTCACTAGAATTGTGGCACGTGCCACATTTGAAACTGATGCCCGCGTAGACGCGCTGAAATGACTGAGCCTGCGGAGCCTACGGAACTTTTAGCATAGCCGATGGATCTTTCAGAGATCTTTAAGTGAAGTTTCGCGCTTCATTGGGCACGCTTTTGGCTCCAATAATTACCTCGGACATCGCTCGATCTGAAAAAACCCTACACCGCCGACACCTCCGGCCACCGACTTCGACTCCGATGAAAAACTCCGGCTGCTATATCTCACTCTGGCCCGCTCCAACGCCACCGCCGACTCCGGATCGAGCACCGCCTCGAAAAGAAAACCGCGATAAATGAAGTTTCCACGAAATACACGAAACAGATCGAACGAAGCGGAGAACAAAAATGAGGCCGCCTTTTCAGACAGCCTCATTGCGGGACGACAACAGTTGCAGTTCTCTAGAACTTGAACCTTGCGCCGAGTTGGACTTGGCGAGGATCGCCGAAACCGGCGGAGACTGTTCCGTCGAAGTTGAACGTCAGCGGTTTTGCAAGGCTGCGCGGGTTGCGGTTGTTGAAGAGGTTGAAGATCTCGAAGATGCCTTCGAGTTCCATCCTTTCACCAAACTTGAACGCCTTTGAAGCACGAGCATCGAACGTGAAGAACTCATTGTCGAGCCGTTCGGTATTTCGCTCAGTGATGTTCGGGAACGCTCCGCGATTGACCAGCGAGGTTGGCTGGGCAGAGCGGTACTGTACGATCGGCGACAGGTTGATGTCGTACGGCAGCAGGAACGTCGCGAATGCGTTGAACCTGTGCCGCTGATCGCGGTCCGAATATCCATATTCCGGCGTGAGATCTCGCGGATCGACGTAGCGGAACGTGAACGGATCTCGTTCGTTGTCGTCGTCGGACTTATCCCAGGAGAGAAGATAATTCGCCTGGAATTGGAACCGGTCGGCAAAACGCCTGTTCAGAGTAAAGGTCAATCCCTGATACAGCGAACGAGCCGAGCTTTCGGTCGATCGGATCTCGCCGATACCCGAACCGTCAGGCCGTTCAAAGATCGCAACGCCGCCGTACAGTCTTGCGTCATTGCGATTCACAAACCGGGTCAGACGGGTCGACTTTGCGTAGTTGTAAGCCACGAGAACCGACGTGTTCTTTGCGATCTCGCGTTCGATACTCGCCGAATACTGGACGGTACGCGGATTCTTGAAGTTACGTTCGAAGACTGCGATGCCGGGGTTGAACGCTGTGAATCCCGCGGTCGGCAGCGGATCGGGGAATGG
>DAIOWA010000753.1:0-1566 GCA_036758705.1 Pyrinomonadaceae bacterium
CCAATCGGAGTACCGTTGATCTTCAGCCTGATCAGGAACCGGTCACGGCGATCATTCCGGAACGAGCATTTAAAAGTGAGCGAAACGTCCAGAAGAATGCTGAATCACAGGGAAACAGAATCCAGCCGGATAATTCGATCGCTGTATTGCCTTTCGTAAATCTCTCCGCCGACGAAGAGAACGAATTCTTTTGCGATGGCCTTGCCGAGGAACTTTTAAGCGCCTTATCCAAACGAGAGAATCTCAAAGTCGCGGCACGAACTTCTGCCTTTTCCTTTAAGGGAAAAAACGAGAGTGCGGGTTCGATCGCTGAAAAACTTGGGGTCAAGAACATCCTCGAGGGCAGCGTGAGGCGGTCGGGCAATCAGTTGCGTATCCTGGTCGAATTGGTAAATGCGGAAAATGGTTACCAATTGTGGTCAGAACGATACGATCGAGAATTGAAAGACATCTTTGAGATCCAGGACGAGATAACTCTATCGGTTTTAGATGCTCTGGAAGTGAGACTGAACTGGGGCGACCGGTCCGAGATACTGAATCGATATGAGGGGAGCGTAGCTGCATACGAATACCTTCTAAAAGGTAACTATTACCTTGCAAAAAGAAACCTTGTCGATACACCCGAACTTAATATCGCCATCGAAATGTATAAGAAGGCGATCGAGATAGATCCAAACTACGCTCTTGCTCACGCCCGCCTTGGTTACAGCTGCGTTTGGAAAGCAGTTTACAATGACACGGAAAATCCGCAATGGATATTACTCGCGGAGCGCCATTTAGCAGCCGCCGAATCGATCGACGCTGATCTGCCGCAGATCTTCGAAGCTCGAAGCGAGATCTTCTGGAGCAAATATCGGAATTTCGATATTCCAGCAGCCGTGCGCGGGATCGTGCGGTTGCGCCGGACCTACCCGCGAGCGGGGACCTTCCAGATGGGCATCTTCGCCTTTCACAGCGGCATGGAAGATCTTGCCGCAAGGGAGCTTACGGTCGGACACGAGCTTGACCCGTCGGACGACTTTCTACGAATTGCCCGAGTCGACGCTTTCTCACTATTTGGACGCTATGACGAAGCCATCGAGATTGGACGCCCTTATGGAGCTAATGCAAACGGGTATGTTCGGGCTCTATTGGGAGCCGATCGCATTGCCGAAGCCGAGGCGTCTCTGGAAGAAGCTCTTATTCAGGCTCCGAATAACCCGCGGCGGCTCGGCGAAAAGATCTTGCTGCTTGCACGTCAAGGAAAATTTGCCGAGACGGACAAGCTGATTCAGGAAATGAAGCAGAGAATTACCCTGTCCCAAGCCTATCATCACGTAACGTACGATTTTGCCGGAGCATGCGCATTGAGCGGAAAAGCCGCGGACGCTGTGAAGTGGCTTCTGGAAACTTTTGAAACGGGAATGCCGATCTATCCCGCCTTTGAGCGCGATCCGAATTTAGATCCGATCCGCCAGACACCTGAATTTAACGACTTTATGAGGGCGGTCAAGCCCAGATGGGAACAGATAAGAAGCGTTTTCGATGATCTTCAGAACGCACCCGGGAAAATGTGATCGAAACTAT
>DAIOWA010000754.1:0-1565 GCA_036758705.1 Pyrinomonadaceae bacterium
CAATAAACGAATATATGAATACCCAAATAGCCTACGAATCCTTTTGATGCGATTCCGTTCGCAGAAAGTTGCGTTATGTTTATTATACGCCATAGGAAAAGGCCCGGTTTCCAGATACGAAACGCGGGCCTTGAAATGATCGATTCGGTTGTCTTAGAGAGCCGCTCGGGCCGTCTGGATCAGATCGGGTACATGTTCCGGTGAAACAAATGCGGCGGTGTGGCTAACGGCTGTCAGAAAGGTCAGCAAATGAATGCCCATCACACTGATATACACGGCTAAAGCCACTGCAACGCCATATCTAGCAAGTTTTCGGTTACCCCAGCGAAGTATTACTACCGCAACCAGCGTGCCCATAAGGATCTTTACGCCCAAAAACGCAAAGTCGCTATGCTCCATCACGCTCGCCATCAACTGGTTTCCTTCCGGGGCAATGCCTGTACGAACCCAGATGATCGTCAGGATCGCGTCCAGAAGATTGAGCGAAAAAAGCAGGAAAACTTCCCGAAATAGGTGCATATGGCTGAGGGACCTCTATCGAGATCCTGTTAAACCGTGCTTCCCAAATTGGATCCCCGGCTTTAGGACCGGGGTTTTCCAGCATGGATATGAATCAGATTGTCGCTTCACTCACACTATACTTTCAAAATAGCACGAGTTTCAGAAAAACTTACTATCGATTTCAGTTTCGGTTAGAATCAATACTATAGGCCTCGACTTGATAAAGTTTACAACCGCCCGCCGCCGACAGGCGTCGAAGCGGATGCCGAATAGGCGCTTCTCAGGAGGAAGAAATGAAAAGGTTATTGAAAATATCGATGCTGCCCCTAATCGCGACGATCTTTGCCGCGGGACTGGTAGTTGATGCGTCCGCTCAAACAAAGAAACGGCGTCCGGTCATTCGCAAAGCCGCTGTCGTCAAACGCGCTCCGGCACCGCGGCTCTATTCAGTCGCCGCCGGCAAACGGATCCGCGTTCGCTTAAATGAAGAGCTGACCTCGAAGACCGCCAAGGTCGGCGACCGCTTTACCGTGACAGTCCGCGAGCCCGTCTATTCGACCGGCGGAGCGATCGTGATCCCAGAAGGCAGCGAGATCGTCGGAAAGGTCGACGCTGTGACTAAGGCTGCCAACAAAGGCAAGCCAGGTTCGCTCGATGTCAGTTTTATCCGAGTAGATCTGCCGAACGGCACCAAGCGCGTTATCAGCGGTTCGCTCACCGAACTCAATGCCGACGACGCCAAAAGCGATAACGAGGGCACGGCCCGCGGCGATAAAATGAAGCACCGCAAGGTGATCTGGTACGGCGGTGGTGCTGCCGGAGGTGCGATCCTGGGTGCCGCAATAGGCGGCGGAAAAGGTGCTCTCATAGGTGGGCTTTTAGGTGCCGGCGGAGGCTTCCTAGGCGAACGCTTTACTAAGGGCGAGGAAGCGAAGGTAGAGTCAGGTACAGAATTCACTGTTTACCTGAATCGTGCCGTCTCGCTGCCGAAGTTTGCTGAAGTAAATCAATAGTTGTTTAGGACGGCCGCGCGCTGTTAAAATCCGCGCGGCCCGCCCAAAATT
>DAIOWA010000755.1:0-1564 GCA_036758705.1 Pyrinomonadaceae bacterium
CGAGCTCCGCTTCATCATGCACCACCCCGACGTGGCAGAGGTCGGCAACGTCGGGTTTCGCGTCTACCGACTGGGTAAAGGGGGGGAAGTTCCGGTTTCCAAATTCATCCCTGGTTCTTATTTTAGGATGGGAGACCGTCTGCTTTTAGGTGGCGAATATAACTATTTTGATCCAAAGGGTTCGCAGGAGGCCGCTTACTTTGTTGAGTCTGTTAGTGATAAAGGTAAGACAAAGCGGACTGCCTATCTGGTACCAACCTACGTTGAGAGCATCGATGCGATCCCGGAAGGCAATCAGGTAAAGGCGGAGACTTTTGCGCCGAAAGCTGGAGACAATAGGGTTTCGCAAGACCTTCAGATCACCTCCTCCGAACTCAAGGCCGAAATGCAGTTGGGAATGCTCACCGATAATCCAACGCGACACAAGGAAGTGATATCAACGCCCGGCGGTGTCCGTATTGCGGCTAAGGCAGACGGCCTGATCCGCGTAACGAAAGGTGAGCTGCAGACGGCCGGATTCGATGTGAATTCCAGTTCTGCGAATTGGCAGTTATATCTCAATGGCGTCGAGCTCCCAATGATAATGGGACCGAATTCGGACTATATCGAATTTTTGGGAAAATCGATCAATACGCTTGAATCCGATATCCGAACGTACTATTTGATACCGGGAAATTCTGCGGGCAAGCGTATCGAAAGCCGATCGGTCCGTCCACCATTGACGAATTCGTCATCCAAGAAATACGAGCAAACATTTGTCCGGGAAGACAAGAAGATCTATGCTTCACAGATCCTGAACGGCCCGGCCGAAAATTGGTGGGGCGACGTCGTTACCTCGACCGCATTCGACTACCAGTTTTCGCTTTCCGGCATTGACCGAACACCGGGCACCCGAAAAATGACCGTAGCATTTCAAGGCCTGACCCTAACATCCCACGTTGTCGAACTCACCCTCAACGGAACCGTGTTGCCGAACGTGGGTGGAAATGGTGCGTTGCCGTTTCAGGGGACTATCGACGTCCCGGTTTCAGCGCTGCTTGACGGAACGAATACTCTTAAGCTCAGAGCTGCCGTACCAGGTGGAGATGTAAGCCTTCTTGCGCGGTTGGCGATCGATCTTCCTCGCGGCTTTGTCGCCATTGGCGACAAACTTAATTTCTATACTGAGAATTACAAGAATGCACGTCTGTCAGGGTTTTCCAGCTCGAATGTTCGCGTGTTCGATGTGACCTATGAGGATGCCCCGACTCTGCTAACGAACCTCGACGTAGTTCAAACAAACGGAACATGGGGGCCGGTTATTCCTGCTGCTCGTTCCCGTGTACTGTATGCGGTAGAGGCTGGAGCGTTTGCAACTGCTTCGTCGGTTACGCCGCTTGATCCAGCGATACTCGAAGATCCGTCAAACGTCGGCACGATGCTGATCATTTCGCACCCAAGCTTAATGACGCAGGCGAATGCTTGGGCGGCGTATCGAACCGGTCAGGGAATACAGACAAAGGTCATTGATGCGACCGACATATATGACGAGTTTAGCTATGGACTAGTGAGCTCTCAGGCGATC
>DAIOWA010000756.1:0-1558 GCA_036758705.1 Pyrinomonadaceae bacterium
ATCGCCCGTCTCGCGGTCGATGTGAATCGAGGCCCGAAACGCGGTGATCGCGTCGTCAGCGAAACCGAGTAGCCAAGGTTTGGCACGCGTTCGAGTATTTCCTTTATGAGCGTTCCTTTTCCGCCCCCTGAAGGCGAACTGATAATGATGAGATTTCCCTTCATTTGACAGCGGAAAACGGAAAGTGGAAAGTGGAAAGCCTTCGCCTGGCCGTCTGTTTATTTTTCATTTCGATTCGTATTACTCTTCGCCGTCTTAATTGATGCAGTCAAAAGTCGCTTGACTTCTTTGCAATCTTCAATTAACGACCGAGCCTGTTCTGCGCTAATGAATTCGCTGTCCCGCAGTAAGTCGAGCCAATATTAGGTTTCGAAAGATTCTTTAAGCGAGATCGACAACTTGTGGACGAAATCGGATTTCGATTGTCCTTGCTGAGCCTCGGCAATATTCGCCCCTATGGAAGTGCCGGAACGCAGAACCTGTTTTGAAAGTACAAATTCGCGCCTTTCGGTTGATAAATATTTGTACAAATTGACGCACCGCAATGCAAATTTGTAGGACTTATCTCTAAGAACTCCTTTCTTCTCTCCGTCCATCTGTACCTATTCGTTTTCCACTTTCCACTTTCCGCTATTCTATGTTTTGTACTTGCTCGCGGATCTTTTCAATGTCGCTCTTGATCTGCAGGGCATTCTCTTTAACTACCATGTTCGAGGTTTTCGATGTGATCGTGTTTGCCTCGCGGTTCAATTCCTGCGTCAGAAAATCGAGCCGCTTACCGACTTCGTTGTCGTCTGCCATGATCGAGCGGAAGTGTCCGAGATGTGTACGCAGCCGTGTGATCTCCTCCGAGATGTCGGCACGATCGGCCAGATATGAGACCTCTTGTGCGAGTCGGCCCTGGTCGAGTTCGATCTGCGATTCGCTTTTTGCAAGCATATCGCCGATCCGCTTTGTCAGCCGCTGACGATACTCCTCCGCGACACTCGCCGACTCTGATTCGATCGTAGGCAGCCGCCCGTCGATCCCATCGATGAGCGAGCCGAGTTCGCCTTTCAATAGCTCGCCTTCCTTTTGCCGCATCTTCTCAAGATCGTCGATAGCCGCGGCGAGGGCCGATTCTATACCGGCGAGAAATGCCGGATCCACGTCATCTTTTTTCGGGACGACAACATTCGGCAGGCGTGCGACAACGTTCAGATCCGGTTCGCCGCTCAGGCTGAACTCGTCCTGCATCTGTTTCATCGCCGCAAGATATCCTGCGATCATCGGACGATTCAGTTCATAAGTGATCTCGTCGTTTCGGTCGTATTGAATATTGACTTCAACACGGCCGCGTGAAAGGCGTTCACCGATCAGGTGCCTCAGCCGGGTTTCAAGCTGCTGCAGTTCGCCCGAAAGCCGTAGATTGACGTCGAGAAAACGATTGTTGACCGTCTTCAGCTCGACCGTAACCGAGAACTTCTCACCGGACGCGGAGCCGCGTCCAAAACCTGTCATTGACTTCATACGTTTAAGAAAGCGATATTATGCGGCTTTCGGCCGCTTAATTCCAATC
>DAIOWA010000757.1:0-1553 GCA_036758705.1 Pyrinomonadaceae bacterium
CTCGAAGGTTGTGAGCCGGGAATCGTAAAAAACCGTCAGCGATGCGTAGGCCGGCACGGCTTCGATGATTCTATCAAACGGTGTGTTTTCGATCTGCCTGGCGAGGTTGACCGCCTTGTTATTGAATTCGGCCGATATCTCGTTACCGAATTCGATGGTAGCCGCGGAATCGCCAAGGGGAAAGATACGCATAGCATTGCGAACTGAAGTTCGCGTTCCGTTTACCGTGTCCGCTGTTTCGGGTCGAGGTATTCGCGGAGGCCGTCGCCGATGAAGTTGAAGGCGAGCACGGTCAGGGCGATGGCGATGCCGGGAAAAAAGAGCGTGTGCGGATAGTTCGCAAAATAGTTGCGTGCCTCTTCGATCATGGTTCCCCAACTCGGGGCTGGGGGCGGTATGCCGAGGCCGAGGAATGATAAGGAAGCTTCAGACAATACTGAACCCGCCATTCCGAGCGACGCCTGCACGATCAGCGGTTGGATCGAGTTCGGCATAATGTGCGTGAACAATATTCGCATATTGCTCGCACCGAGTGCCTTTGCCGCCTGAACAAAGTCATATTCTCGAACTTTCAAAACCTGTCCGCGCATCACGCGGGCGTATCCGACCCAGCCGATGATACACAAGGCGAGGATCAGCTTGCCGAGGCCCGCTCCGAGAAACGCGACGAGTGCGATCGCGAGCAGTAGCCCGGGGAACGCGAGGAATACGTTAAAGACGTAGCCTGAAAGAAATCGATCGACCCAGCCGCCGTAGAATCCGGCGATCGCTCCGATGAATATGCCGACGACACCGGATACGAGTACGACGGTGATCCCGACCTCGAGCGAAATCCGGGCTCCAAAAACGACCCGCGAGAATACGTCGCGTCCCAGTGAATCTGTGCCGAACCAATGGTCGCCTGACGGCGAAGCAAAACGATTCGCGAGGTCCTGAACCACGACATCATGAGTCGCGATCCACGGCGCGAATATCGCCATCAAAATGAAGATGGCGGCAATCGATGCTCCGATGTAGAAAAGTCGATTCAAAACGTTTTGCTTCTTTATCCGTTCATCTTCTTCATCTTGTTCTGTGGTCTGCCTTCTTTCTAACCACAGAACCGGAAGAACAAGAAGAGAAAGATGAACTCAGGAAAGTCTGATCCTCGGATCAAGACGTCGGTAAACAAAATCGGTCAGCGAGTTGGCTATAATATATGTAAGGCTGATCACAAGCACGCAGCCCTGGACGAGACGGTAGTCGCGTTTGGCGATGCCGTCTTCGAGCAGCAAGAGCCCGAGGCCCTGCCAGCTAAATATCTTTTCAGTAATGATCGAACCCGCAAGCAGCACCCCAAGCTGCAGGCCCAGGATCGTAACGACCGGGATAAGGCCGTTTTTTAACACATGCTTGTAGACGACTGTGCGTTCGCTCAAGCCTTTGGCTCGCGCGGTGCGGACGTAATCTTCGCCTAGTTCTTCGATCACGCTTGAGCGGATCATGCGCGTCAGGATCGCCGATAACGCTGCGCCAAGCGTTACCGCCGGAAGAATAATATCCTCGGGATACAA
>DAIOWA010000758.1:0-1550 GCA_036758705.1 Pyrinomonadaceae bacterium
TCGTCGCCGAGCACATCGGGTCTCCATTCTACGCCGGAATCCCAAATCGTGACTTTCTGATCTGCTGGTCCGCTGCCGGCGATGAGGAGTTTCAAGACAAGATGCGCCAGCAGATCTCAAGCGATTTTGATGAGCAGGCATATCCGCTTTCGCGGCGAGCTCTCGAGGTTACTGAAGACGGCCAAATAGGATTTGCTGCTACAACGGATCCCGACGTTCGAGCCGCGAAAGCGGACCTGAATTAATAGATGTCGCAAACGTTTGCCACAGTAAAAAAGGAACTGCTGCCCAATCTCGCGGCTCGGAAGATATTCGGACTTATCCGCGACGAGATGTCGCTTGTCGAGGCGGAGTTTGAGCGGCAGGCGCGGTCGAATATTCAGGTGATCGATTATCTCGGCGAGTATCTTCGTTCGTCGGGCGGTAAGCGGGTTCGGCCTGCGTTGCTGATCCTCGCCGCGTACGCTGTCGGCGGAAAGGGAAGTAACGACAACGTCATCCAACTCGCGACCGTGATGGAGATGCTGCACACCGCGACGCTGGTTCACGACGACATCATCGACAACGCCGATCTTCGCCGTAATAGAACAACAGTCAACGCCCGATTCGGCAACCACGCCGCCGTCCTGATGGGCGATTGGCTTTATATGTCGGCGTTCGAGACCTCGCTGCGGGAACGCTCGCTCGAGATACTCGACATCCTCACCCGCCTCACGAGAAAGATGACTGAGGGCGAGCTGATCCAGCTTACGACAGTCGGCGACGTGCGGATCTCTGAGGCCAGATATTTCGACATCCTCGAACGCAAAACCGCGTTCCTCTTTGCCGGCTGCTGCGAGATCGGTGCGATCCTCGGCGGGACGGACAAAGAAGAGCAGGCAGCGATGCGCGATTATGGAATGAACCTCGGTATTGCGTTTCAACTCGCCGACGATCTTCTCGATTTCACCTCCGACCAAACCGCGCTCGGCAAGGCAGCTGCTGCCGATCTTCTTGAAGGTAAACTCACACTTCCGCTCATCAAACTCGCTCAAGTCGAGCCGTCATTCGTACCCGAACTCGAGGCGATAATGCTTAAGGGTGCTTATGATGATTCGTTCCGCGAGACGATGATGAGCAAACTTAAGCACCACCATTTGCTCGACGAAACACGTTCTGTTGCAAACAGTTACGCGGACACTGCAAGAAAAAAGCTTGAAATCTTAAGCAGAAGCGCGTATCGTGATGCATTAGACGAGATTCCTAATTTCGTCATCGAACGAAACAGCTGATCACCCCGTAATCGCGTCCGCTCGTTCTAAGTTGCATCACGTCAATATGTTAGACGCAAATCTTATAGCAACACTTGAGAAAAGTCTGCAGGAAACCCGCAATGCACAGGTGCGTCTGATGGGTCGCCTTCGCGAGGTCGAACACGAATCGGACCGTTTAAAAGAAGAGATCCAGGCCCTCGAAAACAGTGCGGCTCAGACGGAATCGGCCATCGACGGACTGCTCGTAGCGATGCGCCTCGACCGGCTGGCGGACCCAGGAGCGGGCGACCAGGATGA
>DAIOWA010000759.1:0-1549 GCA_036758705.1 Pyrinomonadaceae bacterium
TCCGGTCGACATACGATTTCAGCACGATCGCCGTGCTCGACAACGCGACGAGAAAGCCGAAGAAGACCGCTTGCTTGAACGGCCGGCCGATCAAGGTGAACACCGTCGCGACGAGAGCGGTCGTGACAATAACCTGCAATCCGCCGCCGATCAGCACGATCCGCTTCATCTCCGCGAGCCGCTTGATCGAGAATTCGAGCCCGATCGTAAACAGCAGCAGCATCACGCCGATCTCGGATAGCACCTCGATCCCTTCCAGATCTTTGATCAGCCCGATCCCATACGGTCCGATCGCCATACCCGTCAGCATCAACCCGACCAGCAGCGGCAGTTTCAGCCGCAAACAGAAATACGCGACCGGAACGGACACGAGTAATATGATCAGCAGATCCGTAAACAACTGCGGAGTATGCATAAACGCGGTGCCATTAATATACCAAAATTTGATTTTCGGCGGGTTTACGGTGAAAATACACGCGGCGCCTACAAATCTACTCAGGAGGTAATTGAATGAATTCTTTTCTTGCGGTCGGAGCCCTCGCGATCGTTATGGCGTTTTGCGGGATCGGTGATCGGATAAAGCAGATGAGCGGCGGAACCAACTCGGGCAACGCGTCCAATTCGTCGGGAACCGGAACGGCCACGTCTAAAGATTCCGTCGAGAAGCCAAGCCTAACGGCGTCTCAGAAATCGATACAGGATTCTGCGACCGAGGTGAAATGGGATGATCAAGGCATCACCTTCAAGGTTCCGTCCGGTTTCGCGAAGATGGACGTCAAGAAAGAGTCCTTCAATTACGGCTCTCCGGCAACCGGCTTTCTTATCGCCTCGATCTCCGTTATGCCCGACAGTTTTCCGGCAGACGTGAGTATCAAGGCCACCTACGACTCAGCCCTTGAACAGTTGAAGCAGGGTAAATACAAGAATGTCCGATGGCTTGAGATCGATGGTGTGAAGGGAGTCGAATGGGTTGAATCTCCGCCCGAAGAGAAGGACGGCATCCGTCGACATCAGTGGATCGCGTTCCGCAAGTATCAGGGACAGAACCAACAGCTCAACATCATCTTGTCCACCGATCAGACAAAGTTCGACAAGCAGGAAGATGCCTTTGCCGCGATACTCTATTCGCTCACGGCGGCGAAAGGCTAGATAGTCGGAATGAGGCTCGAAGTTCGTAGAGCCCGGCCATCCGACCGGGCTCTATAACTTAAGCTACGGCGTGCAGTTGATGCGCTTGATTGGCTGCAGCCGTGTCGAAGTATTCTCTGAATGCCGTTACCACGCCGTCCTCGACGGTCATGACATGCACCCAATCGGACGAATATGACTTTCCGGTAGCCGTAACCGTCACTTCAAAACTTCCAAGGACGACGACCTTGTTGCCTTCGGCTATAAATTCCGTCGGTTCGAATTGTGTGAACGTCTCGCTTTCCGCGAGCATCCCGAAGAATTCGTGGACGGCCTCTTTGCCACGCCGGGCACCCGAATAAGCGGCGTTATCTACCCTCGGGTTTCCCATGAGATATCGTCCGAATAAAGAGCCAGCAAC
>DAIOWA010000760.1:0-1546 GCA_036758705.1 Pyrinomonadaceae bacterium
TCTGGCTCCGCTGGCCCTGACGATGTTGATCGGCGTCTATATCTACTCCCTGTGGTCGCAGGAACGATTGCGAAATGCAGAAATCCCCGTTGATGCGACCGGAACAATGAGCAGAGATCTTCTGAAGTTCCATCAAAAACGCGGTTCATTCCCCGCAAAGCTGAAAGATCTCGAAGGCGTCGTCTGGGAGGAGAAGGATCGAAATTTTGTGTCGGATGGACGTTCGCTGATTCATCGAAACTATTTCTACCTTTACTCAAGAATTGATTCTCATCAGTTTACGCTTTGGGCAATACCAATCGGCAAACAGCGCGATGAGGCATCGACATTCTTCTTAGTTGGTGCCCCTCAGAAGAATCGAATTTGGAAAGGGCCGCCTGTTCCCATAGCCGATATTGATAAACTATCCTCCACGCCCGCATCCGCTGAATTAGTTGTCTTGGGTTTTGCCGAACGAAAGGATCTGCACCCTTCGAGCAATTCGAAGTAGAGTAGCTTGATACTTAAAATGGCAAATTAATGTCTTACACCTGCCTTACGGAATCGCCGACGTAAGCTTAAATCGGCTCGAATACGAAGAAGTTTACAGTGTGTGAGCTGCCCCGCTTTTTCGATATCAGTCTAGAGTATTTCTTTGCGAAAAGTACCGCAAAGTGGTATTTTGTGCAAAAGATTACTTTTATGGGAACCGAAGGCTTACAACCTAGAGTCGAACAATGGATAGATAAGCAAGTTGCTTTTGGCAGAAATGCTTTCTCGCTGGATCGAGCTGAGAGTGAGTTACCACAGTATTCTGAAACCGCGATCAAGCGTTCCCTTAACCGGTTATCACGCAAGGGCAAAATCGTGTCCGCGCACAAGGGTTATTACGTTATCGTCACACCCCAGTATGCTTCACGCGGGATTCTTCCTCCAGTATTGTTTATTGATGGGCTAATGCGTTTTTTAGAGCGGTCGTATTATGTCGGCCTTCTAAACGCCGCCGCGTTTTATGGGGCAGCACACCAAGTACCTCAGGAGTTCTTCGTTTTCACTACTTTTCCGGTAATGAGACCCACTGTCAAGAAAGGAATAAAGATAAATTACCTAACTAGAAAAGATATCCCAACGCATCTTCTCGAAGAACGAAAGACTGAAACAGGAACCATAAAAATCTCCTCGCCGGAACTTACCGCCGCCGATTTAGTGCAACACCATAAACGGGTCGGTGGCCTGAACCGAGTGGTTGAAATACTCTCGGAACTGAACGATGCTATCCGCATCGAAAAGCTGAACAGGCAGTTTATTGAATCCGTTCCGACTGCTGTGATTCAACGGCTCGGTTATCTGCTTGAAACAGGAATTGGAGCAGAGAGTCTCGCGGAAGCCCTGTATCGATCCGCAGACTTAAAAGGAGAAAAGCTCTTTCCGGTTCCGTTAACCCCAACTCGAAGAAAACGCGGATTTCCCGTGGAAACGAGGTGGAAAGTTATTGTCAATGAAACGATAGATACCGAACGGTGATACCCAGCGCATATATCACACAATGGGCAAACTTCGTCCCGTG
>DAIOWA010000761.1:0-1544 GCA_036758705.1 Pyrinomonadaceae bacterium
GTTATATGAAAAAGGTCGGCTTGATCGTGTTTGTGGTTGCTGTTGGTATCGGCGTTGCAGTTGCGAGTTTGTTCTCCTGGGGCAAGGCGACGGAGAGCATCGTGCATTTTAATGTTAACTTTGGCGCCGAGAAGGGTTCGGGTAATGTTGCGAGCGAGAGGCGGACGGTTGAGGAGTTTTCGAAGCTGGATGTCAGCCATGTCTTTCAGGTCGAGGTCGTTGCCCAGAGTGACTATGCCGTCGAGGTTGAGGCTGATGACAATCTGCTGCAGTTCATCAAGACCGAGGTCAGCGGCGATACGCTTCACATCGAACTCGATCAGCGTGTGAAGACCAGCAACGGGATGAAGATCCGCATCTCGGCTCCGGACATCGAGCGGGTCCAGGCCTCCGGTGCATCGCGCGTCAATATTTCAAACCTCAAGAACAGCGAACTCGCCATCGACACGAGCGGTGCTTCGAAGATCAATGTCTCAGGTGAGACGGGCACGTTGACCGTCGACGTAAGCGGTGCAAGCCAGATCGACGCTGGTGAGCTTTCGACCGTGATCGCTAATGTCGATGCGAGCGGAGCCAGCCATGTAAACGTAAACGTTTCGAAAGACCTTACCGCAGAGGCATCCGGCGCCAGCCGCATCACATACAGCGGTCCCGCTCACGTCTCAAAAAGCACCTCAGGCGCCAGCAGCGTCTCGCAGAAATAATTTTTGTTCACTCCTGATGACTTAGGACGCGTTTTTTGGACGCGTCCTTTTTTGTTTGCCTGGTGATTCAACTTTCGGCTAATCTTTCGAGCAATGTTCGAACAACGAAAGGGAACCTGGAATTACACTTGGGCGGGGATCATTGGAGTGGTGATCATCATCATTGCGGTGATACAGATCTTTCGTGTGAATCCGCCGGCGAGAGAAAATGTTTCGGCGGAGGCAAAGGTCAAATGGTCCGATGGTCAGGTTTTCAAGGGCAATGCCGAGGTCGCTGCGGGAGAGGAACTTTCTTATCCGATCTACCTGAATCGCAAGGCGACGCTGAAGGCGTTTTTTACGACGGGGAAGAATGACAAGAAGCTTGGGAGCGCGGTGATCAAGGCGGAAGATTTCAACATGTGGAAATCGGGAAGCGATGTGAAGATGTTCGTCGCAACCGGCCTTGTTCCGCGGGGAACTATCTCGCGTGTGCTCGATCCGGGAAATTATGTTTTCGTTTTGGACAACAGATCCGGCAGCGAGACTATCGTGCTGACAGATGTTGATATTAGTGTTGAGTGAGATGCCGAAGCACGCGGGACATGTGCGGTCCAGTCTAGGTTTCGATGGCTTTTGTTTTCACGCCGGCGAGACGGCCGCTTGGGTCAACGCCGACGATATAAATATCAATGTGGATCTTTCCGACTCTGATAACGCGAAGGTGGTCGAGATATTTTTCGAGTACGTCGCGAAGGATCGACCAATGCTTCGTTCGGGCTTTCTCACGCGGGCCGTGCCAATCTTTTTCTGATGTCAGTCGGTCGAAGAAATTATCGAAGTCGCGCTCTTCGATCTCCT
>DAIOWA010000762.1:0-1543 GCA_036758705.1 Pyrinomonadaceae bacterium
GTTTTCGGTCCTGCGTCCAAACGAAATATGGATCTTGTCGGGATCTTTCGACGCCTTGTCGAACTCGATCTCAACATCCGGCGGTTCCGGAGCTTCGATCTCGGCGCCGCCAGGAACACGAGGTGGTTTGGGTGGCTTAGGCGGTTTTGGAGCCCGGACCTGCGTGGTCCAGGTACCTGTGATATCGGTCTGGGCCTTGGTAAAAAATACGCTCGGGCCCAATACGAACAGGGCAAATACGAGTGCGGATGTGGATATGAACGCGAGTTTTCGCATTAGAGAATGCCTCCGGGTTTGTTTCAGTTCTTTCGCATCAAATGTGCGTTACGAATGAAAAACCCCGACGGATCGGGGTTTGTGACAAAGAAATTGAATTGAGTTTAGTTTAGTCTAAGAGCCGTTCAAAAGCCCGATCGACGAATTTGAAGTGTTTGTCCTGATCATCGAGGACCGCTCCGAGAGCCTTGTAAAACTCGATCGCGGCGAAGTTCCATTCGAGCACCTGAAAGTCGATCCGCGTGAAGCCGCGAGACTTGCCCTTCCGGGCGATCGCCTGCAGAAGCCGCTCACCCAGACCGCGTCCGCGGTATGCCTCGTCAATGTAGATGTCCTCAAGATAATAGCCAGTCTGCCCGCGAAACGAGGAAAAACGCGGATAGAAGATCGCAAACCCGGCCGTTTCGCCATCGATCTCGCATACCAGACCCTCGACGAATCCGCCCGGGCCGAACATCGCGTTATGCAGATCTGCCTCGCTGATCGTGAGGAATTCGGAAAGATTCTCGAATGCGGCAAAATCGCTCAGCAGTTTGAGGATGCCGGGAACGTCCGAATCCAGTGCTTCTCGTATCAATGGCTCCATAATCGAAAAGTGCCACGTGTTTTCAGGTCGAAACCACGTGGCATAACTGAGTCTAAAGTGTCGCCTAATTTCCGCGGCGGCGAGCCGGAGCTACCTTCTGCGGCGTGATCTTCTGATCCGCCTTGAGCGATTCGATCAAGCCAAGGGCATCTGCCTTGTACTTATGGTTGTCAGGAGCAGCGGAAGCGTATTTCTGAAGGAAATTCGCACCCTCCTGAAGCTGCTCCTTGTTCCCGCTGATATAACCTGCATTAACGAGGCTCAGCCCCAGTCCTGCCAAACCATCCAGATTGTCCGGCGATGCTTCAACAACTTTGCGATATTCGATGATCGCATTGTCCGCGTCGCCCGTCACGCGATAAAGATCGCCAAGAATGAGTTTCGAACCTTCTTTCTTTGCAACATCAGTCTCGATAGTCTGATATTCAGGGATCATCTCTTTGGCAACAGCGATCTTGGTCTCGTCGACTTGCTCCGTTTGGGCCATCAGCCGAAACGTATCTGCCGCTCCCCGAACGGAGTTTGCCATCTGTGTTTCCTTGGCTTTCGGGTCGCCGCCTTCCGTTGCCGGAGCGTTCTTCAGTATCGTCCAGGCCTTATGATAGCCATCCGCCGCTTCGCCTAGATCAGCTTTCACCTTTCCAAACGCGGCAACCTTCACACTTGGGTCGGTCGCCTTCA
>DAIOWA010000763.1:0-1524 GCA_036758705.1 Pyrinomonadaceae bacterium
TTCTGCGGTATTTCTATCGTTATCAGTCCCATAATAAGATTAGTGTATCGCACTGAATTCGCTTACCCGAGATTCAGCCATCATCGACAGCATAAATACCTTTCCGCGACCGACATATCCGGTCTATTTCAGATTCATTTAAACTACGCCTTCTTTCGTCCCTTCATTACGAATATCAGTCCTAAAATAAACATAAGGAACGAAACGACGAGAACAAGAACTCCACCGATCACGCCAAAGATGGGCCCCTCGTACCAATCGACCCGGCCGTCGGTCGCAAACGGCACGGCGGCGGATCCGCCGGCAACCAGCAGGCCGAGCAAAACTCCTAAAATACCAAGAACCAAAACGATCTTCCAGAGCATAAGAATTCCCTCTTTCCCGAATAAAATTCAAAAGATCTAAAGCCCTTGTTCCCCGTTTAGCAGGACGTGCGAATACGCGATCCGAGTCCTTTGTCTAAACAATTCAAATTTAACATCAATAGGTTTGTTTTTCGAGAATTAACAGGCATATAATCCCGTGCAACAGGTGCCTGTAACATCTTGCTAACTCTTTTGTAACCGTTTCGCTACGAGATGAACAGGAACCCGATCCAGTGGTCTTGATCAACGCTCGCGAGGACAATTTATATGAAAACAACCTTACGGTTTGTAAGTATCTTTACCGTGTTTGTTCTGCTCTCAATGAGCATCTTTGCGCAATCGCAATCCACTACCGGCCTGATCCAGGGCACGGTCGTCGACCCGAACGGCGCCGTCCTTTCAGGGGCGTCAATTACCGTTCGCAATGTTAACACCGGTTTCGAAAGAACCGTCACGAGCAACTCCGACGGCTTTTTCACCGCCCCGCTATTACCACTTGGCACGTATCGCGTGACCACGTCGGCAAACGGATTTTCCAACTCCGTGCTTGAGAATGTGGAAGTTACGATCGGCAATACGCTGACTCTGAACGTCGGACTCAAGGTCGGCGGTGCGACGGAAACTGTCAACGTAACGTCCGACGGCGATGCAGTCGACACGGCACGCACCGAATTGTCGACCCAGATAAACCAGAAGTCGGTCGAGAATCTTCCGATCAATCGAAGAGACTTCTCCCGATTCGCCCTCCTGACGCCGGGCGTGTCGATCGTCCAAGGGCCGGATGGCGACGAGATCAGCATCAACGGCCAGAAGGGTATTCAGAACAACGTATCGATCGACGGAGCCGACGCGAACAACCCGTTCTTCGGCGAACAACGCGGCGGCCAGCGGCCGGCCTTCACGATCAGCCTTGAGTCCGTCAAAGAGTTCCAGGTTGTTCCGGTCGGAGCTTCGGCTGAATTCGGACGATCTTCCGGCGGATTCATCAACGCCGTCACCAAGTCCGGAACCAACCGATTCTCCGGCTCGGCATTCCTGTTCTTCCGCAACGAAGCTCTTTCAAGCCAAAATCCGGATGCGGTCGATGCCGGCCTTCCGGTTGAAGATTTTCGCAACTACCAATTCGGCGGAAACGTCGGCGGCCCGATCAAGAAAGACC
>DAIOWA010000764.1:0-1522 GCA_036758705.1 Pyrinomonadaceae bacterium
TCAGGGTTTGCGTTCGAACTTTCTGGACATTGTTCTCTGCTCGCGTCAATTACCGTGCTTGTCCGCGAAGAGTTCAGCATTGAAACCATCTCATCCTCGCATTCGGGAATACATTCGTTCGCGTAAGACGGTCGCTCTTCGACTAATTCATCAGAGTCAACTACGCCGAGAAATTCGTCCCGTGCTTTCACCGTTGATTCAGTTTCGATTTTCGTCTGAGTTGCCGACGACATTGCTGAATCGGGACCTCTGTCGTCTTCTACTAACTGTTTGGCCGGAGCAGATGCTCGCTGTGGAGTCTCACGTTCGATCTCTCGCAACGTCTCCAAAAACTTGCTCAGAAAGAGGTTCCGGATCGTGACCTCCTCGTGCGCCCGAGTCATGTACTCAGCGCCTTTCCAAAGTTCTAATCCAATTTCCTGATTAGATTGGCCACTGCTCTGGAATCCCTCACTGCGGCTAACTTCTGACGCAAGCGTTCGGGCTGTAAAGATCAGCTGCTCGATTTTCTCGCGGTTATCGAGAGGGATGAACGAACCGCTATTCAGAATTTCCATATCTCTATCTCCACAGTCTTATCCGCCGCCCTTTTATTCTCCAAGTGATTGTCAAACAAACAAGAAAAGGCTCGCGGAAACTCGCGAACCTTTCGACCGAGAGACTTTTGAATACGTTATGCCGCGGCTGCGACCGACGCCGGGGCGTTTGATTTAGCCACAAAGCGTTCCTGATTCTTTTTCAGAATGCGCGAAATTGTCGAGTGAGTGGTATTGATCGAACGTGCGGCACGGCGCAGGTTTCCGTTCGAACGCTGAACAGCGTGCTCGACAAAAGTGGCTGCAGCCTTGATGTAAACGCTATCAAGATCGTCGTTCTCCGGATCGAGTGTAACGGTAAGGTAGTTGTTTTCCCTTTCAACGGTTGGTTCCAACTCGGGACGGAATCTCGTTTCGCCGCTTAACATTCGGTTGACGACCTGAAGAGTGATCGCCGGCTCATCGATGGTTTCCACAGCAAGTCGGGTTGCAAAGTTGCGAAGTTCACGATAGTTGCCCTTCCATTCGAGTTCCTGGATCGCCGCAAGCGCTTGTTTTTCGATCTGAAACGGCATCTCGAGCCCAATCGTTTGTCTCTCGGTTTCGAGCTGGTCGAGAAAAGTCTCTACAATTCTTCCCCGCTGATAGCGTAGCGGCAGAGTTTCAAGCTGAAGGACATTCAAACGATCGAACAGGTCGGGACGAAAGGTACCGCTGCGAACCATCAAGTGCAGGTTCTTTGAAGTTGCAGCTACTATTCTGACATCTATTTCCCGCTCCCGATTGCCGCCAACGCGACGGATGCGTTTTTCTTCGACGGCCTTCAGCAGCTTGGCTTGGAGACTTAGCGACAACTCGCCGACCTCATCCAGGAAGAGTGTTCCGCCCTCAGCCGTCTCGAATAGCCCTGATTTCACAGCATTCGCTCCCGTGAACGCCCCTTTCTCGTAGCCGAAAAGCTCCGATTCGAGAAGTTCCGCTGTAAA
>DAIOWA010000765.1:0-1511 GCA_036758705.1 Pyrinomonadaceae bacterium
CCGATCGGCTCGCACCTGAGGTGACGCTGCACGGTACGTTGATGGAAGTCTACGGCATCGGGGTTCTGATCATTGGAGATTCCGGTATCGGGAAATCCGAGTGTGCGCTCGATCTCATCAGCCGAGGGCATCGCTTGATTGCGGACGATTCCGTAAGAATACGGGCGGTCGACGATAGGTTGATCGGCGAGGCTCCTGAAAGCATTCGAGATTTTATCGAGATCCGCGGGCTTGGAATTATTAACGCGAGAGATCTCTTCGGCGTGTCAGCCCTTTCTCTCTCGGCTGAGATACGCTTCTGCATCGAGTTTTCTGAGATCAGCAGATCGTCTTCGAACGACCGATTGGGGCTTGAACCGAACCTGCTGAATATTTTGGATTCGCCGATCCAGAAATATCCGCTGCCGGTCATGCCAGGCAGAAATCTCGCGACACTGGTGGAAGCTTCAGTTCGCGTATTTGTATCGGCAAAAGATGGCCCGAACGCGGTTACTAAACTCATCTCGGGTCATACGCAGGCATTGGCCGTAGGCACGGAGTACGACTGAACGACTGATCAATCATGGCCAGGAGAAAGACAGCGGAAACGGCATCGGCAAACCCGTTCGTGGTTATCACGGGCCTTTCCGGCTCGGGTATGAGTTCGGCTACGAATGCGTTCGAGGATGTTGGATATTTCTGTGTTGATAACCTTCCGCTGACAATGCTTTCAACGTTTGCCCGACTCCTTGTACCGAATGCGGAAGGAGCGGCGGCGATCGAGAAGGCGGCTCTGGTGATAAATATTCGCGAGCGCCATTTTCTTCCGGATTTCCAGAAGGAACTCGATAAGCTTGCGAAAAAGCAGAGGCGTCCATTTGTGATCTTCTTCGAGGCCTCGGACGAGGTGCTTCGACGACGTTTCTCGGAGACAAGACGTCCGCATCCCGCGGATACGGGTAAAGGCTTGCTTGCGGCGATCAGGTCAGAGCGAAAGGCGATGATGCCGGTCAAGAAGATCGCCGATCTGATCATCGACACGTCCGATTTGACCGTTCACTCCCTTCGGCGGCTGTTGCTGGATAAGTTCAGTTCGAGGGCCGACGGAACGCCCTTCCGAGTGCAACTCGTAAGCTTCGGTCACAAGTTCGGAAATCCACGGGACCTGGATCTACTCTTCGATGTTCGTCATTTGCCGAACCCCTATTTTGACCGCGATCTGAAGCATTTGACCGGTGAAGACCGGAAGATCGTCACCTTCTTAAAGAAATACCCTGAGGTCAACGAGACCATCGCTCGGTTTGAAGGACTGCTTGAATATCTCCTCCCGTTCTACAAAAAGGAAGGAAAGTCGTACCTTTCGATCGGCGTAGGTTGCACAGGCGGAAAGCATCGCTCTGTGATGGTTTCGAACGAGCTTCGGAAGGTACTGAAGCGGCGTGGGTACGACGTTTCAGTCAATCACCGCGATATGCAAAAATAATTATATGGGCAAGATCGGCGGAGTCATAGTTTCACACGGCCAACTGGCA
>DAIOWA010000766.1:0-1510 GCA_036758705.1 Pyrinomonadaceae bacterium
GTGGCTGCAAATAGAATAGCAACGAATGGCGATAGTACTGGTTCGGTCATGCCTTCGCATGATGGTTACAAGGTGAGGAAACCCGGCAAGGGTTTCGACGAAATTGCCGGAATGGAAAGTCTGAAGGAGACCCTCTATCACGAAGTCATCCTTCCCCTGAATGATAAGGCGTTGTATGAGCAGTATAAGGTATCGATACCTAACGGTATTTTGCTCTATGGACCTCCTGGTTGCGGAAAAACATTCATTGCTCAGAAGTTTGCCCAGGAAATCAAGTACAACTATGTTGAAGTAAAACCATCTGATTTGGCCAGTATTTACGTTCACGGAACCCAAGAAAAGATTGGAACTCTTTTCAAGGATGCCGAAGAGAACGCACCCACGATCATCTTCATCGACGAGGTTGATGCAATACTCCCTAGTCGGGAAGGTGATCTCAGTCAAAGTTATGCGTCGGAAGTCAACGAATTCCTCGCGCAGATGACGGAATGCCATAAGCGAGGAATCTTCATCATTGCGGCGACAAACCGACCTGAGAAAATTGATCCGGCTATCCTAAGAACTGGCCGAATGGATAAGGTGGTCTATTTACCGCCTCCGGATTTATCGGCCAGGAAAGCGATGTTTGAACTTCATTTGAAAGATCGGCCCGTGGGCAATGACATAGATCTGGACAAACTTGCCGAAAGGACTGAATACTATGTTGCGAGTGATATAAGTTTTATCGTAAACGAGGCTTCGCGAAATGCCTTGAAGGAACGGATCACTATTAATCAAGCCCACCTAGAATCCGCCATTAAAGATAACTCACCGTCCATTTCGCAACGCCAACTGAGAGCTTACGAGAACTTTAAGAGCAAACGAAGTTTCAATTGAGTTGTTGATGGCGAAATTGCGATAGTTGTGTTTGGCAACTTGTTCTGTAGTCCGAAGAATGAGCGTACGCTCACAGTCGGCGGCACAGATCTAAAGGAGAGATTTCTTTAGATAGTAAGTATTTTCAACTGAAACTATACGAAAAACTGCACTGAAGAACATTATGCTATGCCATTGTGGTAATCAGGTTGAAGAAGGACAAACCGAGTGCGGCCAGTGTAAGTCGGGGATGGACGAATTGATAGCACGTGTGAAGTATAAATCAGACCAAAACCTGATATCGCACGTTCGGTACCTACTACAATCACACAAAGTAGAGGAAGCTAAGTCGCTGTTGGGAGAACCGAGTGGTGCCTGCGCCCTCGCATTGAGCTCCTTGGTTAGTCTAACCGTCGACAACCGAATTAGTGCAATAACGAATCTCACTAAGGCAATCGATATTTATCCGAATTGGGACGCTGTCCTTCTACTCGCCGAGTTGCAGCGCCGTGCCGGACAGATCGAGGATGCGTATGCGACCCTTCGTAAGGGACTTACGGAAGGTGACAAAGACAACGTTGACAGGGTTCTCCGGGCATACGACCAACTGGCCATTTTGCTCATTAAGGAGCGCGAGTGGGTTGAAGCGCTGGAA
>DAIOWA010000767.1:0-1506 GCA_036758705.1 Pyrinomonadaceae bacterium
GAAGCTGTCGTACTCGCGGCCGGTGAACTCGAAAGAGCCGTTGCCGAACGAATCGGGCGTGCCGTAGGCGGACAGGCTTCCGGCGGCGGTCGAAGTTCCCGTCGTCGTGCCGAGATGGTCGAGGTGGTAGTAGGTCGAACCTGTTCCGCCCGCGAGTTTTGCACTCAGCTTGTTGTCAATGCCGGGGCCGTTTATGCACGTCGATACACTTCGCCACGGTTCTGCACGAGCATATCGTCGCCGTCGTACGTGAAGGAACGCGGAATATCATTCGGCTCGCTCTTGTAGACTCTTCTTCCCAAAGCATCGTACCGATATTTGGCCATCTAAAACCCATCCAGCCAAACCGATAGGTGACCAGGTCGACTCTCCAGATCTGACAGCGGAGTGGCGCAAAATTATTAGGACTGTCGCAAGGTGGCGTAAGTCGCTACGTATCCTGGCTCGCCGTCAATGAGCATCTCGAAGAACAGATCATTGTGTGCCCATTCGGGAAAAGTGAGCCTTTTTAGAAACGGATTGTCACTGTCACCGATAAGACTCGCCTGCCAGTTTGTCGGCAATGAACTGTCTTCTGTTTGAAAGAATTCAATGGGATAGGGAAATGGATATTCATTGGATTCGACTGTATGTATGTAAAGCCATACATTGCTGTCGCGATATTCAAGTGCCTGAACCTCGTAAGTTTCACCTATTTCCAGATTGCTATCTCCATCGGGCATATGTATAAACTCCGCAAGCCTAGCTCTGGTTTCCTCATGGGAGATCTCACACAAATTGTTAATCAAGCATTTTACTTTCATAGGTTCAATAATCAATGTAGAATATCGTGTTGATTCATCAAAGAGCTTTAACAATAGGGCGACACAAAAGGCAAAGCCGCAGGGGTACACACCAGGAAGCGGTACTGGATTCCTACCTGGGGAACAATTTCCATTAAGTGGGAGAACCCGGTGTCGGATCTGCGATTCTGCGATTCTCTGAGGTTCTGCGACCTCACGTTTCTTGTCGCCAACGGCGACGAACTTATAAAGCCTTGGGTAGGGCGATAGCCGCAACCCGAGGAACGAGTCAACCTATCACGCGCTCGCTGAATGATGTTATAAAAGACGGTTTCTGCCGACGTTAGACAAAGATGATCATCTGGTCGTGAGGGTCTCTATTAGATCCTTATCACCAATGCTTATAGCTAGATCCATGGCACTGATTCCTCGGTCGTTCTTTTCCGTAACTAGAGCTCCGCGAGACAGCAGGAGTTTTAGCAGATCGAAACCGTCTTGCGCGTCAAAAACCGCACGCCAAATCACATTGTTTCCATGAGACTCCTTAGAATTGACGTTTGCTCCTGCGTCTATTAGGAGCTTTGCTGCCAACTCATCCGAATTCTGCGCCGCAAAATGAAGAGCCGTCCAGCCACGCTTGTCTCGAATTTCTACGTCAGCACCGCTTCGGATCAAAACGCTCATAAGCTCGTGATCTTTGCGAATCACCGCCTCCATCAAAAGG
>DAIOWA010000768.1:0-1496 GCA_036758705.1 Pyrinomonadaceae bacterium
TGCCTCGTTTGAAGATAAAATGCTGGGCGATGAGATTCTTGCCAACAGTGCCAGCCGCTCTGGACGTATTCTCGAAGAGCTTGGTCCTATCACGGAAGAGACGCAGACCGCGTAGCCAGTAAGTGCGTGTAGCGGGACGTTGAAGCCAGATCGCGTATCGGAAAACTATGGCACCCAAAGCAACAATACTGGCGATCGTATATCCGAAAAGCGCTGAGTCAAAATGCTGAAGATTTCGTGAACCGATGATCACCAGCGCGGTAAGGATCGCGGATGCGGCAATTCCGAAGAGCGTGGGGTTTCGATAATTTATCTCGCCGCCGTGGGCGAGAGATTTAGATTCGGCCATCTCTTCAATGCCTCTCGATCTCCACAACGCTCACGCGAAGGTTACGGGCAGCGTTCGGTAATGACAAAAACCTTGAATGAAAAAACGTCCAAGCGATTATAAGCTAACTTTTCAGTTCATGGAAACACACGACTTACCGCATAGTCTTGAGAATGTTGCTGATATCTTCCTCTGTCGTGTCCGGATTAATAAAACAAAACCGAGCAACGGTTTCGTACCCATCCTTAACTCGACATTTTGTCGGGGCCACAAGCGCAAACCCTTTTCGGTGATTCTCAAACGTCCATCTCTTGTAGTCGTCTGGCGACCAACCAATCCTTCTAAAAAGTACGCACGATAAACTCGGCGGACGGACAAGCTCCGTATGTCGCGATTCGCTGATCATCTGCCCGGCGATCCTGGCAAGTTCGATGCCCCGTTCGATCGCTTGCCGGTATCGATCCGTTCCGTGCATCGCGAGTGAGAACCAGAGCGGGAGGCCTCGGACGCGACGCGTGAGTTGGATCTGATAGTCGGCAGGGTTAAATCCATCGACCTCATCTTCGTGAAGGATGTCGAGATATGATGCGCTCTGGGAATGGACCTGTCGCGCCCGTTCAGGTTCGCGGTACAGGACCGCTCCGCAGTCATAGGGTGAAAAAAGCCATTTGTGCGGATCGATCGTGATGCTGTCGGCCAGCTCGATCCCGTCGAACAGGTGTCGCACGGAGGATGCGGCCAACGCTCCGCCGCCGTATGCCGCATCGATGTGGTACCAGATCCCGTTGTCACGACAAATTGTACCGAGCCCTTTGAGATCATCGACAACGCCCGCGTTTGTTGTTCCGGCTGTAGCGACAACGGCAAAAATGCGCTTTTCGAGATCGGGTGAGAGGTCGGCGAGATCCCGGGCAAGTTGGGTGGCTTCGAACCGGTCGTTAACTTCGATCCGGATCACATCCGCGTCCATGACCTTTGCCATCGCCTTTACGGAGGAGTGGGCCTCGGACGAGGTCACAATAACTCCGCGGTCCTTTTCTCGGGTTGGGTCATCTTCCCGCCATTTTGCCCGAGCGGTCACAAGGGCCGAGAGGTTTGCAGAAGTTCCGCCCGGGGTAAAAACACCGAACGCACTCTTTGGAAGTCCGGTGAGCGGAACAAGCCACCG
>DAIOWA010000769.1:0-1485 GCA_036758705.1 Pyrinomonadaceae bacterium
GGGCACCTCCGTGACGGCTGCTTCAGGCTCGATTGATCGCTATTCTGAGGTGCCGAAAGCGGATCTTGATGCGGTCGGTGTAATGGCTATGATCCTTGAGGCATCTATAGATATCGCCTCCGGTGATCAAGCGACGGCCTTGATGAAGATCGTCGCGGCCGCGGAAGCCGAAGATAAACTTATCTTTGAATACGGCCCGCCAGCGATAGTGAAACCGGCATGGGAAGCGGTCGGCGAAATGTATCTAAGCGCCGGTAAGAAGGCCGAGGCAGCTAATGCCTTTCGCAGAGCTTTGAAGAGATATCCGAATCGGCGGATTTCGAATGAGGGCCTCAAACAGGCCGCAAAATAATATGTGCCGCAATATCAAAACCCTGTACAATTTCGATCCTCCCGCGACGACCGATGAAGTGAACGCTTCGGCTCTCCAATTTGTCCGTAAGCTGTCGGGGATGAACAAGCCGTCACACGTAAATCAGGAAACGTTCGAACTCGCCGTAGAACGAGTAGCAGCCGCAGCTCAGGAGATGCTCAATTCGCTTGTTACCCACGCACCGCCGCGGGATCGTGAGATCGAGGCTCAGAAGGCAAAAGAACGTGCGGCGATGCGGTATGGAAGGTGACTTAAGATGTCCTCCACGAACGATCTCTGGAGCAAGACTCGACATGCTCTAAAGCAGGGCGATTTTACGCTGCTCGACGACCTTCTTACGGCAGAGCGTGCGTCGATCATCGAACTGCTCAAGTCGAATAATGCGTCAGCCGAGGATCTGAATGAGGCATTCGCGTGGGCGTGCTTCAACGGGCGAACCGCAGATGTCGAAAGGCTCGTCGAGATGGGAGCAGATCCGGCAAAGAGCGACAAGACCGGAATGCCCGGGTTTCACTCGGCCGCAAGCCGCGGCCACACCGATACCGTTCGAACGTTGGTTCGGCTTGGCGTTCCGATCGAACAGCTGAATATGTACGGCGGAACCGTTCTCGGCCAGACGCTTTGGTCCGCCGTCAATGAACCGAATACCGCTCAAGGTGAAGTGATCGAACTCCTAATCGAGGCGGGAGCTGCGATCGAACCGGGAACACTCAAGTGGTGGAATGAGCAGCTGGTCGGGTCTTCGGAAACGAAGGACCGCGTTGCAAACGCTATTGCAAAAGTGGATATTTCATAAGTTTTCACGCCTTTTAATTACTCGTTTTAGCGAAGTGTGTTATCTACTTCGTGCAATGAACAGCGAAGACCAAACCGAAACCATCAAACGCCGTATCTATTCCGTCGACCTCCTGCGGGGCATCGTGATGATGATCATGATGCTCGACCACGTTCGGGAATTCGTCCACGCGGGTGCGTTGCTTTCGGATCCGACCGATCCGGCGACGACGACCGTACCGCTCTTCTTCACACGTTGGATAACTCACTTCTGCGCTCCGATATTTGTGTTCCTCTCTGGTGCGAGTATTTATCTTCAGCGGATGTATGGAAAGTCG
>DAIOWA010000770.1:0-1472 GCA_036758705.1 Pyrinomonadaceae bacterium
GGGCTGGCATGGGTGTGGTTTTCAGGCGCAAGAAGCAAGACAAGCAGGGCGGGGCAAACAAGCCTACCGGTGAGAACAAGGCCCTTTTCGACTCGATCCGTGAAACCCGCAAGGCCGGCGGCACGATCACCGAAGATCAGAAAGCTCAGATGAAGACGCTCCGCGAAGCTCAGAAAGCAAAAATGCAGGGCGTCCACGAGCAGATCCTTGCGGTCCTCACGCCTGAGCAGAAAACCCAGCTCGAAGCCAAAAAGGCCGAGATGAAGCAGCGTCGCGAAGAGTTCCGCCAGAAGCGCCAGGAAATGCGCGAAAAACGCAAAGCCGCAGCCGAAACCGCACCGGCCAAGGTCAGCTAAAAGGAACGCGGACATCTATGTCCGCCGCAACGAACAAGGGCAGTACAAAAACGGGCTTTCACGGCCCGTTTTTCTTTCTCGCATCTCCGACAAACCCGCCATCACAATATTTTCTATTGCAAGCCTCGCCCGATCGAATGTAATATTCTTCGATAGTTCAATCCGTTTGCATATAGATTCAGAAGTATCGAATTTTAACGCTGGCTCGCTTCCTTTCAACGTCGGGTCCGGCTCAACCTACAAGAATTATGAAGTCCCACGCCCTCCGGCTGTTTTCGGTTATCGCCACAGTTGTATTACTCCTCACCGCGCACACCTACGCGCAGAAAGGAAAATTCATCCACTCAAAGAACGCGATCCCTAACCGGTACATCGTTGTTCTGGATGACAGCGCAGATCCGCTCAGCAATATGCTTCCGGCTCCGATGCGTGCAGACCACGTGAGACGGGTTGCCGATACATTGGCTCTCGGATACGGCGGGCAGGTGGATAATGTTTACGAGACTGCGCTCCGAGGTTTTTCCGTTGAGATGTCAGCCGAAGAGGCTGAGGCACTGAGCAATGACCCGCAGGTGAAGTACGTAGAAGAGGATTTTATAGTTAGCGGAAATGCCACGCAGTATAACGCTCCCTGGCCGCTTGACCGCATCGACCAGCGGCCGCAAGGCGGAGACACTCACTATAACTACCTGACAACCGGGACGGGCGTTCACGCATACGTAATTGATTCCGGCATCCGGGCATCTCATTTTGAATTCGGTGGCCGCGTGTCTTACGGCGCGGATTTCGTAAATGACGGCCAAAACGGGAACGATTGTAACGGCCACGGAACGCACGTTGCCGGTATTCTCGGAAGCTCGACGTACGGTGTCGCAAAGAACGTCAGCCTTCACAATGTGCGCGTATTAGGTTGCGACAACCGCGGTACCGGTTCGGCGATCCTTTCGGCTATCAATTGGGTTACGAACAACCGGATACTGCCCGCCGTGGCAAATTTTAGTATTGGCATGGACGGGTCGTCCCCAACGGTCGAATCGGCGATGACAAATTCGGCGGCCAGGATTCCCCAGCCGCTGATCAGCAGACTGTTGAGTGCCGAAAGTTCGTACAGCTGAG
>DAIOWA010000771.1:0-1464 GCA_036758705.1 Pyrinomonadaceae bacterium
CTACCGTGTCAAGGTAGTGCTCTACCACTGAGCTAAGTGCCTACGTCCTGATTGTAATTCCGCCCGAAAGCGAACCCTAAGAATTACAAATCTCGTGATTAGGTGTCAAGCACAAGATCTAATTCAGGAGAAAGGTGACGTTCACCTGCGAGCTGATCTTAATCGCCCCCGGCGAAAAGGTCGCTACCGATTGCGTGACGGTAGTCGGTCCGGAAACAGCGCTGATATTGTTTGACGTCGAATTCGCCATAAAATTTCCGTACCGTGTGTCGGTGGGAGTTGTTTCTGAAATATATACTGCCTTTCCGATGGTTTGGTTCACGGCACCGGCCATCGCAGAAGCCTTATCATACGCAGCCTTCATTGCCATCTCACGGGCTTTCTTTCGTTGATCGATGAATTCTGAGGATTCAAACTTTACGCTGTCGACTTCGGTAAGGCCGGTTTTCATTACTTCCGCAAAGAAGTCCTGAAAACGGGTGATATCGGTAAGGCGTACTATTACAGTCGTCGAGACATCGTAACCAAGAAACGTTTTCGTTCCGGTCTCGTCTCCATCCTCATCGTAGATCCGATTCTTAGGATCCCTAACAAATTGATACCGCATATCGACGGAGATGTAATCGGTTTTCACATTCTCAGGCTTTACGCCAAAGTTCCGGGTCACTTCGATGATCTTTGTTAGGGCCGCATCTGCTTCGCGTTTTGCGATATTCATATCCTTGTTGCGTTTCGTTACATCCAAGGTGAAGACGACCACGTCCGGAGCCAACACGATGTCGGCAGTCCCGATCACATCGATCGACGGAGGCTTTGGGGGAGTTTGAGCCTGAGCTAAGAAGCCCGTGAAAGACACAAATAGCACCGCGAGACAAAGAACTGGTCTGGTCATAGAGTTTCTCCTTTTGATTTGAAGGTTATGAACTTACGTTATTAGTGCACGAAATGGTAAGGCGGTTGCTTGTACCGTCGACGTGAAGAGATGTATCAGAACAATACAGTCACACGAAAAACCTCAGGAAATTATATCGGAACTAGAACCCCATTCGCCGTTTATACAATGCAAACAATATTGGCACTTAGTTTGCAATAGATGCTCACGAGGCGTCTAGCCAGACGTCAGATTTTCCGGTTGATTTTTTTCACGGAGGGACGTATGAGTACTACGGTTTTCACAGATGTTAATGCACATATCACCGTTAATGGGTCTTCGGACTCTGTAAACGATAAGGTTTTTGGCAAGAAACTTGGTATCTTCACGCGTGTGTTCGGCTGTCAGCACAGAAATCTAAGCCGTCCTTTCAGCCAAGGGCGTTCCGGCTATCGGGCATGCATCAACTGCGGCTCACGTCAGCAATTTAATCCGCGGACCCTCGAAACTCACGGTGCGTTCTATGCGGCTCCGGTAGCAGGCGAAGCGACCCACCACGTCTAAAATCGCGCGACCGGAATTGGATTCAGCGG
>DAIOWA010000772.1:0-1438 GCA_036758705.1 Pyrinomonadaceae bacterium
ATTCGGAAAGGACAACGGCGACGCCGCTCATCACATTTCCGGTGAACATTGTGAATACATCAATTTTTTGATCGTTCTTTTTGCTTCTAACATTCGCGAGCCGCTCCCAGCCCGGCGCTTGCAGCTGCGATCGGATCTGGTCGATATCGGAAATGTTGTATTCGTTTTCGTTCTCAAATTTGTAGGCACGAACATAAATGGCCTCGAGCCCGCTGATCGCCTGGCCGATCTTCTTTGCATTGGCATCGTTCGTTTTTGCGAGGACACGCTTCGAGAGGTCGAGAATCTTGCCTTCGATATTTACCTCAACGACATCGCGGGCCTTCGTTTCGAGCCCGTTAAGATTTTCAAAATGAAGCCGTGCGTTTTGTGCCTGAAGTGCGATCGGGCACAAAACAAAGAGCATAAAAAGTATTAGTCCCAGCAATGGCTGATTAAGCGATCTCATAATTATTTTCTTCCTTCGACGGACATTACTCAGTGCCGTCTAATTTGTCTTTTACTATCTTCAGATTCGTGCTCGTGATGTTCAGAGCGGTCATCAACTGTCTGTAAGCGTCAGCTTCCTCTTTGGTAAGCACTAGCGTCTGCGGCCTTATCGCATTTGATATTCGTGATCTTGGAGCCGCTACGCGCCGCTTTACCTTGAGCGGCGACGAAACTGCTGGAGCCTGGGCAAAGGCTGGAGCGCCGGATTCGATACGGATCGGCGCAACCGGTGGTTGGAAAACCTTGGCCTCAGCGACCTGTTGGTTCACGGGTGCTTCCTTCCTCAGCATCATCCACGCAAGGCCGAAAGCGACGAGAACTGCGAAAGCTGTAGCAAAGCTGACTCCGAAGCGAAAAAACGAGCGAGGCGGAGCCGTAAACGCAAATTGCTTTGCCGGGATCTCGGGCGGTGCGGTGGGTTTATACGCTACGCAGAGCAAAGCTGCTTCGATCCGTTCGATCTCGGGGTCAGAACCTGTTTTATTCCAAAGATAATCGTCCATTACTTCACCTCTACGCCGAGTTCCTTTCGCAGCATCTTCATTCCGCGATGCAGATTGACGCGGACCGAATCTGGTGTCATTCCCGTTTGTTCGGCGATCTCCGGCCCGGTCATGCCCTCGACCAGGCGGAGCACAAGCGTCTCCTTGTATGCGACCGGCATCCGAAGGATCACGGCCAACACCTCGTTAGCCTGATTCTCGGAATCCCGCAATTCCCGGATTTCCTCGGTCAACTCCGTGTCTTGCCGCCTGCCGCGATATAAACCCGCCGAAAGATTTCGAGCGATCTTCGCCAGCCATGGCCCTATCGCATTTGGATCTCGCAATGAATTCAAATGACGATAGGCTGCGATAAAGACTTCCTGCGTGACATCGTCAGCATCCTCGCGGGGAACCCGCGACAGCACTATTCCGTGAACCATCGGGGCAAACATCTTATAAATCTC
>DAIOWA010000773.1:0-1411 GCA_036758705.1 Pyrinomonadaceae bacterium
GAGATAAGTCATTGTCTCCGAAGAGTTTGGGGCGAATACCAAGAGGCAGTCACAGTATGATCTTTCCTTTTTCAGTGGATAGTGACAAGTGAATAGTGGATAGTTCTTTTCACTATCCACTATTCACTATCCACTACTCACTGAAGAATAATGGCAAAACTTTTTAGAGACACGCCCTTATTTGTTGTGATATTCTTCTAAATGAGCCGATCGGCTCGATCTCTCAACCCTACCTTTTTTGCACTCTCGCAAACCGGCCATGATCGAAAAACTCAACGAATATTTACAGACGCTTGTCTCTTCTTCCAGCTACGAACTGCGCCTTGAGCCGAACAAGAATCCGTTCATTGTTTCCGTCAACGGCACTACCGACGTCGCGACCGAGCCCTTGCCCGGCCCGCAGATCAGCATGATGGTGTTTCCGCTGATCCCGGACAACGTTCGCACGCAACTGCCCGCCACGAACAAGATACACTTTGTTCATCCGCACAATCTCGGTAAATTTGCTTTTACCGTAGCTAAATCGTCGGCGGGTTTTGTTGTAAGCGTCAGGCCGGTCGGTGTTGATCCGGACGCGGGCAGAAGTCAACAGATGCCGGAGACTTCGCTTGACGAATCGTTCGAAATGCCAATGATCGACGCTCCGGACGATCCGAAGCTCGAGCTCGTCGATGTGAATGATCCTACATTTCAAACGGTATTTTCTGATACGTCGACCTACGATCCGCCGGGCCGGCGAGACGAGGCTGCAGGATTTGTTCCCCCGGCCGAAGAATACATTCCCAGGCCTAACGACCGGCTCGATATCCCGCCGTCATCCGATCCGGCAGCGACAGTGGTGGTCACGCCTGAGGGCGAAGTTGAGGACCGCAGAAGTTATGCTGATCGCCGCCAGAACAACGCGATCGTCAATTCGCGGATGGACGGGCTCTTTCACAAGATGGCTGAAGTGGGAGCGTCTGACCTTCACCTCTCGGTGAGTATGCCGCCCATGGTTCGACAAGACGGCAGGATGCGAAGGTTGGAATGCGAGGAGGAAGTGCTGACTCCGGCGATAATGCGAGAGCTTTTGCATTCCATAATGCCGGAGAAGAACAAGGAAGAGTTCGAGGCCAGAAATGACACCGACTTTGCCTACGAGATCGCCGGCCTCGCCCGATTCCGGTGCAACATCTTCATGGACCGCAAAGGTATGGGCGGCGTTTTCCGCATCATCCCGACCAAGATCCTGACCGCCGAGCAGCTTGGATTATCGAAGGCGGTCATGGACCTATGTTCGCTCTCGAAAGGTTTGGTCGTTGTCACAGGCCCGACCGGATCCGGTAAATCCACGACGCTCTGTGCGATGGTGGATTCGATCAATAAGAACCGCGATGACCACATCATCACCATCGAAGACCCGATCGAATTC
>DAIOWA010000774.1:0-1409 GCA_036758705.1 Pyrinomonadaceae bacterium
GAAAATGGGATGAAGGTGGTCGGCCCGATGATCGACACGGAAAATCCGAACAAGGTCGTTTGGCTGCGAAGCTTTGCGTCGATCGAGGAACGCACTCGGCTGAAACAGATCTTTTACGAAGGCGAGCTGTGGAAGAACGAAATGGAATCGATCGTGATGCCGATACTCGATAGCTATGACGTCATCCTGTGCGAAACCACGCCCGGCTTTGTAACCGAAGGACTGGAGGATATCTAGCGTGAAGTGTGTCTTTTTCATTCTCTTTGTTTTCGTTTCCGCGTCATCGGCACAGACGCCGGCCGACGGACAAAAGGATTTCGACTTCGAGATCGGAACATGGAAAACGAGTCTGCGTCGGCTTGTGAAGCCTTTGACCGGCTCGACAACCTGGGTCGAATACGAAGGAACTTCGGTCGTCAGTAAAGTTTGGGGCGGTAAGGCGAATCTCGTCGAACTCGATGTTAGCGGGCCCGCGGGCCATATCGAGGCTCTGAGTTTGCGTCTATACAATCCGGAATCTCGGCAGTGGAGCCTGAATTTCTCGAACAGTGCGGTCGGAACGATGAGCGTTCCAACGATCGGCGGGTTCAAGAACGGACGCGGTGAGTTTTACAACCAGGAAACCCTTGGGGCTAGATCGATCTTCGTCCGCTTTGTCATCTGGTGCGACAACGCCGATACTTGTCATTTTGAACAGGCATTTTCCGATGATGGCGGCAAGAATTGGGAAGTAAACTGGATCGCCACAGATCGACGCGTGAAAAAATGACAACAATAACGATCGCCGAAAGCGATGATGAGATCCGACGATGCTACGCGGTAATGTCCGAACTCCGTCCGCATATCGCCGAAGAAGATTTTCTTCCGCAGGTTAAGCGGCAGATGGCGGAGTCGGGGTTTCAGTTGATCTACCTGATGGACGATGGTGAGGTGAAGGCGGCGGCCGGGATCCGGATAGCGGAGTGGCTTGCTCGCGGGATGTCGCTCGACTTGGAAGATCTGGTCGCGACCGAATCCGACCGCTCGAAAGGCTATGGCGGGGAGCTGCTGGACTGGCTCTTCGACTACGGACGCGAACGCGGCTGTACTGAGATAAGGCTGGTCTCCCACGTCACCCGATTCCGGGCTCATCAGTTCTATCTGAAAAAGAAGATGATCCTCGACGGCCATTTCTTCTCAATGCCGCTACCAATGAAGACAAATACGTGAATGAATCTAATTCGAGAATGCTTTCTCGACGGGAACACAACTCTAGGTGATATAATTATTAACCAAATGTCTCCGGTCACAAACACTAACCTTGTACACGGCCTTCCGAGGCGACCCAGAATGGCGGATGCGTCGGCGGCATCCCTCCTCGCGGCTGTTGCTGCGGGCCTACTGACCAAGGATTGGCGAGCAGCATTAGC
>DAIOWA010000775.1:0-1403 GCA_036758705.1 Pyrinomonadaceae bacterium
CTCGGTAGTATCGATCAGAAAATCGGCGAACCGCTTCTTCTCGTCCTGAGGCATCTGCGATGCGATCCGTTTTCTCGCATCCGCTTCGCTCAAACCGTCGCGTTGTATTAGACGCTCGAATTGTATCTCAGGTTCGCACCAGACGACAATCAGTTTCTCAAACCGCCGATACCCGCCGGATTCGATCATCAACGCAGCGTCGACGATCGCAATGCCGTTCGGGTCCTCAGCTTCCCGGCTTGCCAACCAGGCATTTTGCGATTCGAATACCAGCGGATGGACGATCGAGTTCAGCAGCAGCCGCATCTGCTCGTCGGCAAACACGATCCCCGCCATCTTCGGACGGTCGAGTTCCCCGTCCGGCGTGAGAATATCTTCGCCAAACTCGCTTACGATCTTCGCCAACCCCGGCGTGCCCTTCCTTACGACATCTCTCGCTGTCTTATCCGCATCAAGCACATGACAACCGAGTTCGCGAAATACATCGCAAACGAACGACTTGCCGACCGCTATCGATCCGGTTAACCCAACCTTGAGCATCGCTTTCGTGCTTCGCACTCATTGCAGGCGGGACGCCTGCATTCCCGGCTATGCTGCTCGGTTATGTCGTTTGGCGAGCTTGTTGACGTTATACTCGGCGATCTCGGCGAGGGTGAGTCCGAGTTCGTCGGCGCAAGCGGAGATGTACCAAAGTACGTCGCCGAGTTCGTCTTTTAGCTTGAGTCGAGTCTCGTCGGTGATCACGCCGCCGGAATCACGCTGGATCTTCTTGACGATGTTCGCCACCTCGCCCGCCTCACCGGCCAGGCCGAGAGTCGGGTATTCAAGGTTCTCCAAACGCCGCGGGTAAAGAGCCGTCTGGCTCGCTTCTGATTGGTATTCTTCAAAGTTCATAAGAGTTATCGCCGCAAGGAGGCGCAAAAATTACAAAAATAAGAGTTGACCAGGCGATTTCCGCTTTTTCGCTTCTTCCGCCTTTTCGCGGCCATTAAATTCCGCGACGCATCTTCGCCGCATCGACGGTATTCTTCATCAGCATCGCGACGGTCAGCAACCCGACGCCGCCGGGAACTGGGGTAAAACTTACCGCTTTCTCCACCGCCTCCTTAGGATTTACATCGCCAACAAGCGTGGATCCGCGATTATCGATCGCCGCGAGACGCTTCGGAAGATCGTCGACTGAAAAAAGCTGGGCGGCAAATTCCTTGTCCGAAACATTATTGATCCCAACGTCTATTACCGTAGCACCCTCGCGAATGTGTTCGCCGCGGACAAAGCCCGGACGGCCGATCGCGGCGACGAGAATGTCGGCTTGCTGCGTAATAAACGGCAGATCGGCGGTTCGCGAATGGCAGATCGTCACAGTAGCGTTTTCCTTTAATAGAAGCGCGGCCATCGGCTTG
>DAIOWA010000776.1:0-1396 GCA_036758705.1 Pyrinomonadaceae bacterium
TCGACCGACGGAAAACTCATTCTCGACCTCAACAAAACCGTCATCGTCAGCCGCAAGGTAAAGGATCGAACTTAACTATTGGTCGTGAGCCTGTAGTGGGCTCATTCCCGACGACCGACGAAATTTAGAGCTTTAGGCGTTCGTATTGGGCGAAGAGGGTCATTATTTCTTTTTGGATCTTTTCTTTTTCGGCGGCGTTGGGAATGCGGTCGCGCTGTTTTACGAGTTCTTCGATACGAGCGGCGATCTCTTCTTGTTTGTTTGCGGGCTTCCCTTTCTTCGGGACGTTGTATTTACTTTCCATTTAGCCCCCAATCCGCCTTTCTTCCGGTTCGTTCCGGTTCTTCTTGTTCTGTGGTTTTCAGAATTTTAACCACGAAACAGGATGAACCGGAAGGAATAAAATGAACCAAGTGTCTTATTTCTTTTCGATCACGGAAAGAATATTGCCGGACGGATCTTTGAGCCAGGCGATGTTCGGGCCGTTACCTTTGTTGCCGCCGCGGAAGATGCCGTTTTCGTCGGTTTCGATGTCGCCGGCGTAGGATTCGAATTCGACACCGCGTGAGCTGAGCTCGGCGACCGCGGCGTCGATATCGGTGACCGCGATGTTGAGCACGGTGAAGCTCGCGGGTTCGTGATCTTCCTTCGGATAGAGATAAAGCTGCGTGTCACCCAACTTTAACCCGAGCCCTCCTTCTTTCTCTTCGGTGACTTTAATTCCGAGCGTTTCAACATAAAAATCCTTCGCCGCTTTTACGTCATCGATAGAATAAGAGCTGAATGACTCATCGAGTTTGAATAGATCCTTGCTTTTCTGCTTAGTAGCTTGTGCCATTGACAGCCTCCGTGTGTACGAGTTTGTTGCGGGCAAGGGAACACGAAGCAAACACTATTCCAGTAGTGAAGGCTGGAATCTTTTGAACGCAGCGCGTTATGGCCGGCGGACGACCGGATAACGGGGAGTGCGGTAAACAGGATCGGAGGGTTGGCGGACGACGGGATCAGATGGTTGCCGGGGCGTATCATCTTTGTTCGACCGACCGTTCGGAGATACGGCGTTACGATCGCCTTGCGGATTCGCCGCGTTCGCGGCTCCGGCGGACGCTTCTTGGCGGCGACGGTCGCGTTCCTCACGCTGCCGCTGCATTTGCTGCTGGCGTTCCAAGGCCATCGCCCTCGCACGCTGCATCGCCTCTTCGCGTTGTGCCATCATCGTGACGGACTGCTCGAGCCGCGGCAGGTTTCGCTGCATAAAGGTGACGATCTCGGCCACGTTCGGATCATCTGCGTAGAGTTGCAAGAATTCGCGGGCGGCGGTTACTGCAGTCTGGCGGCCGGCAAGGTCGTTGGAGTTATAGTTGGCTGCAAACTGATTATAGAGTCCTTGCTGCCG
>DAIOWA010000777.1:0-1391 GCA_036758705.1 Pyrinomonadaceae bacterium
CCACCGAGCGCTACGGCATCCCTTCCATAATCCTAATGGAAAACGCCGCCCACGCCGTCGCGCGTGTCATCACCGAGGAACTAGGAACCGATATCACTGCGTCGATTCTTTGCGGGCCAGGAAACAATGGTGGAGACGGTGCGGCAGTAGCTAGGATCTTATGGTCGAAAGGTGCGGATGTAGATGTGTATTTGTTCGGTGCTGTTGATAACACTTCTGGCGACGCCCGAACCAATTTTGATGCCATCAAAAAGATCGGCGAGCGTGATCCACCGTTTGCGCCTTATCTGTTTCTCCATGAGAGCAGGGAAATTGATGTCGGGACGCAACAAAGAATCCTCCGGAGCCATGTAGTTGTTGATGCGGTCTACGGGACGGGCCTATCACGGCCACTTCCTGCAAATATCTCGGAACTTTTCAAGGCGCTTGGGGTGAGAACCCGCAACGCCGTCCGGGGACATCGCCCGCTTCTAATATCAGTCGACATCCCTTCGGGACTTAATGCCGACTCCGGGTACGAGTTTCAAGATGCATTCCAGTCAGACTGTACCGTTACTTTTACTTCGCCTAAGGCTGCAAACGTTTTGGCTCCGAACTACAAGAAGAATGGAAAGCTTATCGTGGAGCAGATCGGATCACCCTATGAGTTGCTAGATGAGGTCGAAACGAAGCTGGAAATCTGGGAAAAACACGACATTAACGACTTTCTTCGACGGTTGAAGTTTACTGACGACTCATACAAAAACAAACGCGGACACGCGCTTGTCATCGCCGGATCCGAAACCTATTCCGGAGCAGCCGTGCTCGCCGGAAATTCCGCGATCCGATCGGGTGTAGGGCTTGTAACTCTTGCGTGTCCGGCTGAGGCGAAGACTGAGATCGCGAGCCGCTTGCTGCCTGAGGTTATTCTCGCAACGCTTCGGTCGCCCGAGTTCGATGAACTTGCCCCTAAAGCCAACGCGATCGCTGTCGGTCCCGGACTCTCAGCAACCGATCCGGACATCGAATCGCTGGTGCGAAAGGTTGTTGAAGAACGCACGACGCCGGTTATTGTGGATGCCGGAGCGTTGTGGTTTTTTAATCCTCCAAGCGGAGTACCGACGCGAGACGCGGACGATGGCGTCCGCGTTCCGTTGATCCTCACGCCGCACGAAGGCGAGTTTATGCGGCTGCTTGGTACTGATGACAAGGACGCGATGAAGGATCGAGTCGCCACTGTTCGCGAGTTCTCTCAAGCGAACAACGTCATACTCGTGCTCAAAGGCGAGCGTGTACTGATCGGCCATCCCGACGGTCGCGTGGTCGTGAATCCGACTGGCAATTCCGGCCTCGGCAAGGCGGGTAATGGCGACACGCTGACAGGAGTACTCGCAGGGTTCTGCGCCCAGGCG
>DAIOWA010000778.1:0-1383 GCA_036758705.1 Pyrinomonadaceae bacterium
CGGCGGGCGGCCCGGAATCCGAGCGTCGCGTCGAACTTGCCGGATATCGCGACCGTGGCGTTGTCGGCACCGAGGAATCGCTGCTTAGCGTCGAGTATGTCGGCGAAACCGAGTTTGGACATGGATGCTTCGGTTCCGGCTGCGGCTCGGCCATAGGGGAATGTGCCAAATAACTGTGTCGCTGCCGCGCGATCGGCGATGTATGCTCCATCGGATTCGAGTTTCTTGATCAGTTCGAGTCTCTTTGCAACGAGTTTCGGTGTCGTATCTTTGTCGATCGTGGGGGTCGAAACAGCGGTCGAGACGGCTTCCAGAAGCGTCAGGAAATCTTCGGGCTTCGATGATGCCTTGACCTCTATGTAGTCGTAGGTCGTTGTAACTGACAATTCGCCGTCGAGGTCTTCTTTGAAGAAGGTTTGCGAGGCCTCGGTCGGGAAAAAGCTGTCGGCGAGGATCGCCATCACGCCCTCTTTGCCCTGCGGATCGAAGGAAGCTCCGCTGTGGATGCGAACAGTGATCGTTACCTTATCCGCGGCTGGATTTGCCCACATCAAGATCTTCAGACCGTTCAGCAGCCGCTCCTGGCGAGGTGCGGACTGGGCGAACGCCTGGGTCGTGAAACAGCCGATCAGCAGGAAAACGGATATCTTTAGAACCAAAATTCGACTTGTCATCGTATAAAGCAAAGTGGACTGGTGGAATGCGTCAAGACTTAGTTGCGGGCGTGCCCCAATATGTTGCAGCCGATGCACCCCTCGAACGCTTCTAAATGTGCATTCAAAAGGTGAATTTTAGAGTTCGGCAGGCATCGCGTCAAACAATTAGGGCATCTATCTCCAATGAATAAGCGGTCGGTTCACCTCGTGTCACGCACGAAATTTCCGCTTAACTTAGTTGAAAATAGTCGTTATACTAGCAGTATTGTGGTCAAGGGCCTGCTGCGGGCGGGCATAATCGTTTAACGAGGCCAAAGAAAAAAGATGGGAAAGATTCTGAAGTTTTGCAATTCGTGTGAAGAGGGCTTTGCTGAGAGATTCACGTTCTGCCCGGATTGCGGCGGTTCTCTGCAGGCCGTTGAGTTGAATCCTGTCCAGCCGGTTGAGGCTGCTCCAGTCGAACCGGTCGTCGCGGCAATTGAAGAGCCGCAGGCTCCTAGTTTTATTGCGGAAGAGGTGAGTGAGCCGGTTCGGGCGATGGTCAACGACGAACCGACCATCGACGAGATCGAGTTTGCCTCCGCTCCGACCGAAGAGATTCCGGCGGCTGTCGTTGAAGAGCCGATCCTCGAGATCCCGGTAGCAGCCGCGGTGGTTGAAGCTCCGGTGGTTGCCGCTACGCAGCCCGCCATCTTGCGACCCGAAAATCCGGCATTTATGACGGCTC
>DAIOWA010000779.1:0-1381 GCA_036758705.1 Pyrinomonadaceae bacterium
CAGCTGGATAGAGTGCTTGACTACGAATCAAGAGGTCGCATGTTCGAATCATGCCGGGTGTACCATTTCTGAAGGCAGGTCATACGGGCCTGCCTTTTTCCTTACCAATTCGTTGTAAAAAAACCTCCCCAAAGTATCCAATTACGCTCGGAATTTCGCGTTGTCACTTAGAGGAGAAATATATTCATAAATGCTAACTCAAGGTTCGAGAGGAAACGACGTTGTTAACCTGCAGTCCAGCCTTAATAAGGCCTACCCGCGGGACTTACCGCAATTGAAGCCGGATGGAGTATTTGGGCCAAAGACGAGGGAGTGGGTCGTAAAGTTCCAGCGTGGGAATCCGCCGCTTAGCCCCGACGGAGTTGTGGGCCCCAAAACCCTGGCGCGGCTTGCGGCGTATGCCCCGAGCCCTGGTCCGGGGGTACCGCCGCCCGTCGGCGGAATCACAATCCCGCCTGCACCGCCCGCAGCAGGTATCGATCGATTCCGGGCAGAGATGCTTCAGGAATTTGAAAAGAAGGGGAAGTCGAACGAGTTCGGTGCGTTTTTGAATGATCTCGAATCGACGACGATCCCGGGATGGAAGATCTTTCTTGGAACGATCGGCCGTGTGGAGGACGCCAGACAACTTGCGTCATTTTGGGTCGAATTGAGCCAGATGCTTCGTGGCGTCGAGGATCAGCGACGAATCGTCCTGGCGGGAATTGCGAAGCTTAATAAGAACGACCTTGAGATCTTTGAGGCTCTAGCCAAACCGACGGGTAAGCTGGGCAAGGCGGTCGCATTTATGGGATCAGTCGCCAGCATTGCAGGCTACCTCGTGACGGTTATCGAATGCGTACAGCACGCCCGCCGCGGTGATGCCGGCGCCGTCGCTGCTGAGCTGTACAAATTTGCGATGGGTAAGGCAGTTCCGTGGGCCGCGATCATCGAAGGGGTCGGGTCTCTGCTCGATGGCGTCGTTCCTGAGAACACACGCAAAAACAGTTATGTTTTCAAGATGCTGCGATCGATGGATCCTATCGGTCTCGGTGGAGTTGCGGTTGATTCGCTCGGATCGATCGTCACCGCTGGTGCGGAAATGGCGGCACGCGGAAGGCTCGATATTGACATCTTAACTAACAGGCTTACGCCGCTAGTTGCTCGAATGAAGCAAGGTCCCGCGAATATCTTTGTCGAGCTTGGCGAAAACTCAGGAGATGCTCTGTACGAGCTGACGCAGACCGATATTGATTTCCAGGCGATGCTCCGCTACTCGTGGATGGAGTTAGGCGATTGGTTCAAGAGGGCCGGATCGAGCGGGACTCCGGTCGGCGGCGTCCGGCGTGGTACCATATAGGAAATCTGACCGCCTGAGAAAATAAATGAAGAAAGAGTTTTT
>DAIOWA010000780.1:0-1370 GCA_036758705.1 Pyrinomonadaceae bacterium
AGCGGGGATGGTCGGCGGTCCAGATGATGACGCGGAGATTTCGCTTGGCGGCCTTCTTCACCAGCTTGCGCGTGGCGAGTGTGAAATGGAGCGAGATCTCGTCGGCACCGGCTTCTTCGGCGAGGTTCAGCACATGCTTATCCTTGCGAATGATGTTCAGGATCTTCGGGGCAAAGAGTGCGGCGGTACGGACGGTCGGGCAAAACTTTTTAATGAATGGGATCGTGCTGAGCTTGAAGCTTTTTATGACGATCTGCGGAAGGAGTTTTGATCCGCAAATGACGTCGGTTACGGCCCTTGCGAGATGCTCGGTATCGGCCGCTTTGCACTTGAGTTCGACATAGAGCAGGCCTTTGAAGTCTTTCAAGAATTCCAGCGTTTCGGCGAGAGTCGGGACGCTTTCGCTTTTGTACGCAACGTTGGCGAAACTCGGCGCTACTCGGTTGAACCACGATCCGGCGTCGATGCTGCCGAGTTCGGTCGATGTATAGTGCGCGATCTTGCCCTTGCGTCCCGCGATGCGTTTGAGTGATGAATCATGAAAGACGACCGCAACGCCATCCTTAGCAAGTCTTACATCGAGTTCGATCCCGTCGGCACCGGCGTCGATCGCGCGCTTGAAGGCGGCGAACGTGTTCTCCGGTGCGTGTTTGCTGTCTCCGCGATGGGCGATTATGAGGGGCATATTGAATAACTTATTCAGTTAGCGATAAACGATCCGAGAAAAATGGATTTAGAATGGCTTCTGCCACACGCCATTTCGAAATATCTCCGTCCCTTTCATAATCACATCTTTGTCGTCTGCCTTTAGGTCAGGATTAAATGTGAAGAACTCTTTTCCTCCTCGCCTGTAGAACCTTGCCCAATGGTATGGAATCGGATCTCCGTTCCTTCCTCCTGACGATCCACTCGGCGGACAGTCCGATGGAAAACCCAGCTGCTTCCAGTCGGTTGCTACAGAAATGAGCAGGTTGTTCTTGGAGTCTTCGGCAACCGGGTTCTTGTCAGACAGATATCTAAAGAGCCGTTTGAGATTTGCTTCGGAAAAGGCCTCCGGTTCCATGAACACCTCGATCTTCCGAAATGCCGACGACATCTGATGGTCGAGGGTAATGAGATAGTGAAAATCCCAGGTTGTACAGTCGGTGTTATCGGACGGCTGGATCGGTGGAGGCGATGAGTCTGTGGTCTTTGACAGCCGGTTCGAAACTGAAACCTGACTGCATGCCATGAGAACAATCGCAAAAATCAGTGTGGAAAAAGGTCTTGAAATATTCATACGCCTTATGATGCACCAGAAGGTGGATTCGGGCGGGTTGAACGCCGCAAACGTGTTCTCCGGTGCGTGTTTGCCGTCTCCGCGATGGGCG
>DAIOWA010000781.1:0-1360 GCA_036758705.1 Pyrinomonadaceae bacterium
TAATCGACGCTCGGGTCATATCGGCGACGGCTCGCAAGCAGCCCTTTAAACATAAAGAAAAGGGCAAACATATGAAATCCAAAGCCGAAGAAATCCCGATAACCCAGCGATATCACCGCGTCGAAAACATAGAGGAACATCCCGACGATAAAGGCAACGTCGCCTCCTTTCCGCGTTAGATATCCAAACGAAGCGATTATCGCGGCGATGCCAAGATTGATCGCGAGCCCGGTCAATCGCTGAGCCTCAGGACCGACAGCGACCATGTGAGCGTCGACATATTGCGTGGTACCAAAGCCGAAGAACAAACTCGGTATCCCAAAATAGTAGACGAGAAACGAGTTAATTACCGCGAGGATCGCAACCCAATAGAACCAGTTCGCCCCGATCTGCATCTCCCGGACTTTATAGGGCTCAGTAATAGGCCCGCGGACCCCGGCTGTCGTTGCTTGCATATAAAAGATTCCTCCTTGGATTATTAGCAAATCAACCTTATTTTATCATACCCTCTAATCTGATTCAGGTGTCCAGACGGCTGAACCAGAGCAAGTCGAATAACTGGTCCTCAGGGATTGACCTTTGGTGCCCCAATCCGTATAATTTCATCTTTTCGGCCAATGACGGATTCGTTTGGCCGCGGGAGAGCAACCAAATGAGTTACGCAGTTATCAGAACAGGCGGCAAGCAGTTCGCAGTCGCAGAAGGTGACACGCTCCGCGTGCCGACCATTGCTGGCGATGCAGGCACGAAAGTGGACGTCGAGGCACTAGTACTTGGCGGGGGCAAAGATGCGACGATCGGAGGTGCTACCGTTGCGGCGACCATCGTCGGACACGGCAAGGCTGACAAGGTGATCGTGTTCAAAAAGAAACGCCGCAAACAGTACAAGCGTAAGCAAGGACACCGTCAAGGTTATACGGAGATCAAGATCGAGAAGGTCTAGAGTTAAAGAGTTATGGCACATAAGAAAGGTGTAGGTTCATCAAGAAACGGTCGCGATTCGAACGCCCAACGGCTCGGCCTTAAGAAGTTTGGCGGACAGCATGTGCTCGGCGGCAACATCCTCGCTCGTCAGCGTGGAACCAAATGGAAGCCGGGCAAGAACGTCGGCCGCGGTAAAGACGACACACTGTTCTCGCTGATCGAGGGAATAGTTAAGTTCGAAGACAAGGGCCGCAAGGGCAAATTTATCAGTGTGTACGCCGCTGGAGCAGCTGAATTAGCACCAGTTGCGTAGTCTTGATTCGAGTTTGATTTGCGAGGCTGCCGATGATCGGTAGCCTTTTTTCTATTGGAATTCGCCTGAATAGATCGAACCATAGAATTTTTTTGACATTTTTTCGCTCAAGTTTTCCACAAT
>DAIOWA010000782.1:0-1335 GCA_036758705.1 Pyrinomonadaceae bacterium
TTAAGTTATTCTAAAGATTGGGGTTTTTCCCGCAGATGTTTCCCGCCCGATGTATGCAGAAGCCCGAAAGAAGCCATAAAGACCTCACACCATCATTAGTGTTCCTGACCGGCGAACTTATCGCTGTTCCCATCCCGCTGGAACGCGAGGAAGTTACGCTCGGCAGAGCGCTTGAGGCTGACGTCCGCGTAAATGATGCCAAGGTATCCCGCCTGCACGCGACGATCAATAGCGTCATAAACACCGCTACCGGGCGGACCGAATACATCGTCAAGGATCTCGGGTCGCGAAACGGCATCTCGGTCAACGGATCTCGTGTCCCCGAGGCGATCCTCGTTCATGGCGACAAGATCACTATCGGCGAGCACATACTTCGATTCGAGCTGCTTGATGAGATCGACCGTGAATATCAGCAGCAGATCCATCGGCTGATCACGCACGACGATCTCACAGGCCTGCTTTCAAGCCGTTCGTTCTTCTCCGAACTCCGACGCGAATCCGCACGGTCCAAGTCGGACGGCAGACAGCTCTGCGTGCTCGTAATGGACGTCGATCATTTCAAAAAGGTGAACGACACCTACGGCCACCTCACCGGATCGAAAACCCTTGAAGAGATCGGCCAGTGTATTATCACCATCATGCGAAGCGGCGACGCTGCATCGCGTTTCGGCGGTGAAGAATTTTCGGCGTTTTTGTTGGATGCGGACCTGGCCCAAGGCCTCGTTGCCGCGGAACGGATCCGCACAGTTATCCAGGACACCGAGTTCAGCGTGATCCGTCAGGGCAAACCGACCGAAAAGCATCGCGTGACGATAAGTATTGGCGTTGCAGCATTTCCGAGCGATTCAAGCGACCCGATCGAACTTGTCGAGATGGCCGATTCGGCGCTTTATCGGGCAAAACGCGAGGGCCGCAACCGTGTCCGAGCCTACCGGCAGATGTCGGACGAAGAAAAGTCGAAGCCGCTGGCTCAGCGTGAAGACTAATTTTGCAACTAAACTACGCATTCTTCGTGAAAAGTACGATCGGATTTTGTGCTAAACTTCTCGGCGAGCGCTCGCATCTGAACACTAAAGTTCGACCCTTGTAGTAACACGTGATCACGAAGCTAAATCTTTCAACGCATCCGTTCCGGAACCGCACTACGCCGTACCTTCTGGCCCTCGGGCTGCTGGCACTCGGCGCGATCGGCGGGATATTCGCCCTCAGCCAGCTTTACAGCTATTCGAAGGACAACGAACTTGCGCGAAAGCAGGTAGAGCAAATGGAAGCCGAGGTCGCCCGGCTCAAGAACGAAGGAGCAAAGGTTCAACAGTCTCTCTCGCCCGAGCAGCG
>DAIOWA010000783.1:0-1327 GCA_036758705.1 Pyrinomonadaceae bacterium
GCCTGTGGAAAACGTCATAACCTTAATTGCTGCTATGGGTTGCGTGTCCCACGCACTTTGTGGGACACTGCGGGACAAACTGGGCATACTTCGGCCTAAGTAGTAGTAAATACAATCATTTGCGTGTCCCACGTCTTTTGCGGGATAAGGCGGGACAAGCTACGGTTGAAGCGACCGCTGACTTCGTCCATAATGCCGTTACTTATGAACTCTCCTCAGACAAAAGGAATGAGGTCGCCAACGGCGTTGCGAGCGTTGGGCGTGGTGCTGTTGGTGTTGGGCGCATTGTTGATGGGCGGGATGGCGGTGCTGTCTTGGGTTATGTACGGCGTCATTCAGAACAGCAGCGACCCGCGTGCGACCACAAGATTCACCGGCTCCGAGAGCGATATGATGTTTATCTTCGCCATCTTCGGCCTGGTGTTCTTCATCGGCCTGACCTCATTCGTGGCTGGGTTGTGGCAGGTGATCTTTGGTAAGCGGAACCTCATCCTCGTCTGGGTAATGCTCGCTCTCGGCGGGATCTTCTTTATTGTAGGCACCGTCGTCCGGGCTCTCGATTAGTGCCTTTTTCATTCTTGTTCTTCCGATTCATCTTATTCCGTGGTTTCAGGAGCTTCACCACAGAACAGGATGAACAGGAAGGAAAAGAGAAAGAGCAATTGAAGGTAGAATCACGGAATGCACGAATGACACGGACGAGAAGTCGATGGTGTAGCATAGAGTTGTCTCCAAGCTCTTTTGCGAATGGGCAACGACACAGCCGAAATCTCACAGCAACAAGGCCGACTGGCCTCGACATTCCGTGCACTCCGGCATCGTAATTTCAAACTCTTTTTTGCCGGACAGTTCATCTCGCTGACGGGGACGTGGATGCAGACGGTCGCACAGAGCTGGCTCGTCTATCGGATGACCGGTTCGGTGATACTGCTCGGCACGGTCGGCTTTGCATCGCAGATACCCGTCCTGCTCCTCGCTCCATTCGGCGGAACGGCCGCCGACCGATTCGACCGGCGGCGCATCCTGCTCGTCACCCAATCATGGGCGATGCTGCTTGCAGGAACGCTTGCAGCACTGACGCTCACGGGAAATATTCAGATATGGCATCTGTTGGTGATCGCGGTTGGCTTCGGCGTCGGGAACGCGTTCGACATTCCGGCGAGACAGGCATTCGTGTCGGACATGGTTGGGCGAGAGGATCTGATAAATGCGATCGCCCTCAACTCCTCGATGTTCAACGGGGCCCGGATCGTCGGCCCGGCGATCGCGGGGATCGTTGTGGCCGCGGTAGGAGAGGGGTGGTGCTTCTTCGGGAATTCGATCAGCT
>DAIOWA010000784.1:0-1315 GCA_036758705.1 Pyrinomonadaceae bacterium
CAAATAACTGCCCATATTGAGACGCTCGCCGCGCGCATTGCGCTCACGCACATCGCCGATCCGTCTCCAGATCATCGGATGTGGCACGCTGGCAATCGCGCGCTTCCACCATTTCTCCCACACCTTTGGGTCCTTCCGTCGGCCGGACAACTCTAGCACGATGCTCAATAGCCTCGCGTTCGAAGCTTCTCGTTCCTCATCCTTCTCGGGACTGCTCTCATCCGATTGCTCAATGAGGAGGAACGGGTCGAGCTCTCGTCCGAGCTGCGGCAATTCACGCTGACTGGCTCCGACCATCTCTTCACGGAATTCTCGCGTCTTTTTATCCGTCGCCCACCAGGCTGGCCCCGCCTCCCAAATAATCTCAAACTCCTTCCCCTCAGGCGTTCGAATCGGCACATATTCCCAGCGCGAAATAAATTCCTTTTCGAGCAACTCACGATGAGCCTCATCTAATTGCTGCTTTACCAGCGACAGGGCACTGTGTCGCTTGATCTGCCAATTCCGGACCAGTTCGGAATACTTTTGTGAAGCCGTTCCACGCCCAAGGTAAAACAGGTTATGCAACAGTTGATGCAGCAGTTTTGTGATTGATCCATGAAGATCTCGAAAGAGTTCATGATCGATGACGATACAATTGCCCGACCGCAGGCTCATCCAATACCACGTGGCAAGCTCAACCTCGTACTTATCTGCCACAAAGCCATCCGCATTGACTTGCCCCGGCAACACTACCGTTTGAAAGATATGAAAAACGATTCCCTTGTTCGAGCGAGGACGCTTCTCCGTTCCTCCTGATTCGCCTTCCTGTCGCCAATCCCGCCCGGCGCCAATCATCGTCCCAGCCATGCGTAGGAAGAATCGATCCATTTCCTGATACGAAGCCCCGCCAAGACCTTTCCCGCTCGCCTCCAACAATTCGCGCCCTGAGATCTTGACTAACTGATTAAACGGCTCGCCGCTGCTCATCGCGGCTTTCGTCCACCGTTCAAACCCCCGAAAGAACTCGAGATCGATTGAATTTGGAAGCCCCAAATCGCCGCTACCGTAGACCACCAACGAGACTTTGCACAGACGGCCGTTGCGCCACACATCTCTATAGATCTGTTTCTGGTAAGAGGCTCGTTTCGCTCCCGTCGGCCGACCTTTGGCTTCCCACAGTGGAATCGATCCCAAGATATGCTCGCTGAGGAGATGATCGGGAGTGGTAACGGACAAGGAGCCTGGATCGGTAAGAGTGCCGGGAAAGACTAACTCAGCGGAGATCCCGACAGGGGAAAGAGTCTCTTCATCCGGTTCCGAAAGCGGTGTTAAA
>DAIOWA010000785.1:0-1245 GCA_036758705.1 Pyrinomonadaceae bacterium
CGCAGGGGCGGCCCTCGCTAACATCCCACAGCCGCTTGAGTTCGCAGTTCGTAATCACTTGGAGAGCAAGAATTATTCGGTGGTCAACTTTTACCGAGCACCTCGGTTCCTAAAGGTTACGTTCAGCACGGCTCCCGGTGTTTTCTGGACGGCGGAGTCTTTGTTACCAGCGGAGCTTGAGATAGCTGATGTTGACCGCGATGACTGGCTTTTTGGAAACCTTGTTGTACACGAGATTCCAAAACTATTGTCGCCTCAGCCCTTTCCCTTCCTTCAAAAATGAGTACGTTAGACAGCGCGATTGAAGAGCTGGTAGCGCTCGCCGATCTTGTGCGCAAGATGAGCTATGCGGATAATCTTACGCCTCTCGGAAACGCGCTCGCGTTGGAGAAAATTGTCTCCTCAAACGCTTTTGATAGAGGTGAATTCGACGTGGTTGTCTTTGGCGATTTGAACGAGTTTAAAAGCCTCAATGATTCTCACGGTCACGACGCAGGGGACGCGGGAATCAGACAAGCCGGTGTTCTAATTCAAGAGTACTTTGTCGACTCGGATATCAAAGCAAAAGGATTTCGAACGAGTGGGGATGAGTTTGTGATCCTGCTTAAACAAGAGAAGATTGTCACTTTCCGTGAGAAGGCAGCCCAATTCGCCTCAATAGATTTCTCGCATCAGAACAATGAGCTTACCGCGAAAATGAGTTTCGGTTTTGCGATCGGAGATGACGTGACGGACTTTCGTGAGTTGAAGACCCGAGCCGAAATGGCTTGTCGATTTGCAAAAACACTTGGTCACGGCACTGTTGAAGGGTGGACGGGGGAACTTCAGCGAAACACATTTACTTCGAAACGGAAAACCTGTCCGAATTGCGGAGCCGTTAATAGTTGCAGCGTGCCGCCGAATCGATCTGACATTTCGCTCGTTGCCTGTTCCTGTTGCGGTCATCCGTTTGCGGCTGATCCGTTGTGAGCCGGCAAACTCGCTTATTTATAGATATCAGATATGGACTCTTCAACACAGACCGAACGTACACGAGTAAAACGTCTGCCGAATCGCGGGGTGTATGACCGCGAAACGATCTATTCGATCCTTGACGAGGCGTTTATTTGCCATGTCGGATACGTGTTTGACGGCCAGCCGTATGTTATCCCGACGGGTTATGCGCGGATCGGGGATGACCTGTATATTCACGGATCGTCGGCGAGCAGAATGCTGCGGAATCTGGCGCAGGGCGTGGACGTGTGC
>DAIOWA010000786.1:0-1243 GCA_036758705.1 Pyrinomonadaceae bacterium
AAAGAGGACATTTCTATTGTGCTTCGACCAGGACACTTCTATTGTGTTACCACACGGTTCAGAAGTAGTTCTTGCCAAGATGTTAACTTTTATCTAAATTAGGAAGTTACCAACCATTCGAGCTCAGGCCGCAAGTCCGACGCTTTTTCGGATAGCATTGCCGACCTCAAGGCCTGAACCGGAGGCTGGAAATCCAATCAAAAGGAGTTCTTGCCGACGATGAAAGCATTTAGTACGGAAAACTTAAGAAATCTGGCTGTCATTGGACACGGCGACGCGGGTAAAACCCAGCTCACCGCGTCGCTAGCGTATGTAGCCGGGGCCACACACCGCTGGGGAAAGGTAGACGAAGGATCGACCGTCACCGACTACGACGAAGATTCCATCGAAAGAAAGGTCACTCTCAACAACAATTTCGCCCACCTCGAGTACAAAGACACCAAGATAAACCTGATCGATACGCCGGGATACGCTGCATTCGTGTCACACGCACGTCCCGCTCTCAGAGCCGCGGATTGCGCTCTGGTTGTTGTTGACGGTGTTCACGGGATCGAGGTTCAGACCGAGAAGACGTGGCAGTACGCGAACGAGTTTCTTCTGCCGCGGTTCATGGTCGTCAATAAGATCGACAAAGAGCACGCCGACTTCGGCCACGCACTCGAGACCGCGACATCAAGCTTCGCCCGCTCGATCGTGCCGTTTACGCTGCCGATCGGGAAAGAAGGCAATTTCAAGGGCGTTGTCGATGTCGTCCATCAAAAAGCCTACGAATTTGACGAAAACGGCAAAGCCAAAGGCATCGCGATCCCGTCCGAAGGCAAAGAAATTTTCGATCGCACCCGCGAACGCCTGATCGAGATCGTCGCTGAATCGGACGACACGTTGATGGAGAAGTACTTCAACGACGGCACGCTGCCCGAAGAAGACATCTACCCGAATCTCGCGAAAGCCATCGCCGCAAGCAAACTCTGTCCGGTTTACGCGATTTCCTCGACCACTTTGGTTGGCGTGCAGATACTGCTCGATCACATCGTCGAGTTCGCACCAAACCCGGCAACTCACGAGGCCGAATATGGCTTCAGCGATTCCGATCTGAAGGGCGACCGCATCACACGCAAATACAGCAGCGACGAGCCGTTCTCGGCATACGTATTCCGCACCATCGCCGACCCCTTTGCCGGCCGCATCAACGTGATGAAGGTCGTATCGGGCAAAGTAGGATCGGACGCGACGGTCTATAACT
>DAIOWA010000787.1:0-1225 GCA_036758705.1 Pyrinomonadaceae bacterium
CGATCGCCGCGATCTCCGCCGAACGTTTCCCGGCCATTTCGGCGTCGTTCGCCCCGGTTTTCGCGGCGTTGTGAACACGTTCGGTTACATTGTCATACGATTCGAGGATCGACACGTTGCCGTCCGGAACTTTTAGTTCCTCGCCCTGAGTCTTCGCGTAGTAGCCGTTCTTCAGCAGGTCGCGTTCTTTGCTGGAAAGCCGCTCGATAAAGCCGGAGGCCACGTGATGATTGGTCGCGATCAGGCCGTTCGGCGAGACGAAAACGCCCGTCGCCCCCGGAAACTTCACCGACGCGAGCCGCAATTTGTCGAGCCACGCTTTCGACGGTTCAAAGTTGTATCGCTCCTTCCACTGCTTCAACGGCGGATTGTCGAAGGTCCACATACCGTCGTCGGCACGGACCGGGAATGACAAAGCGAGGAGGTTAAAAAGTACGAGTGCGGCAAATATTCTTTTCATAGGACGTGCGGCTGAGTGCTGGAAATTCAAAGCACGGATTATATCAAAGTCTGTCTGTAAGACTATCCGAGTCGGTCGAAACTGCTTTACCATTGGTGATGCTTTAGGTATGTCGAGAATTCTTGCAGCTTTTACACTCGCGGTTCTCCTGCTTGCCCACCCGGCACGATGGATGGCGTTTGAGACCGACCAGTATAATCTACCGCCCACGCCGCTGGCAGATATCGGCCCCGAGGTTTACGAATACACGCTGGAGAACATTGGCAAGGCGATCGCAAAGATCAATGCCGAGATCGCTGAGAAGCTGGAGTGTGTTGAGAGAACGGATCGCCGCGACAGGTCAAAGGCAAAGCAAAGATTGCAATATCTCCGCTCGGAGGCTGCGGTCGCCCGGGCCGTCTATGACCGGCTTGGGTATGGAATAATCGCGTTTGCCAAGGCGGGAGACTGGATCAATTCGCACAAATTCCGTGCTCAACCCGCGAGGTATAAAACAAGTTATCGGGATTCGATCTACTTCTGGATACCGAGCGATTATTTTACGATCAGCCCGACCGTCAACATCTACGACACGCATCTTGGCACCGACAAGATCGCCCATTTTTTTCAGCAGGGATATCAATACCATCGAATCGCTCAGAAGCAGATCGCGAAAGGCTTATCTGCCGCGGACGCGAGGGCGAAAGCAGTTGCTTGGGGCCGGATGACCGAGAATACGTACTACGGAACTTTAGTCGGCGGCGTATTTTCGAACGCGGATCTTTT
>DAIOWA010000788.1:0-1217 GCA_036758705.1 Pyrinomonadaceae bacterium
CAAGGGCGATACTATCAACTTGGATGTATCGCCCTTGCTAACGCGCGGGCTTGTGCATTTGGTCGCCAGCGACCTTAGAATCGAATGTATGACGAAAGTTGTCGGGATCGGATTTATCGGGACGGGATTTGCCAAGTCGGTACAGATGCCGACATTTGCGGCGTGTGACGGGGTAAAACTCGTCTCGGTCGCGAGTGGATCGCTAGCGAACGCAGAAAAGGCGGCGAGTGCATTTGGACTAGAGCATTTCACAGCAGACTGGCGCGAGACCGTCGCGCATCCTGATGTCGATCTTGTGTGCATCACGACGCCCCCGAATCTTCACAAGGAAATGGTTCTGTTCGCCATCGAGCACGGCAAGCACATCCTCGCCGAAAAGCCGATGGCGATGAACGTGGCCGAGGCCGAAGAGATGACGGCGGCAGCTGAGAAGGCAGGCGTGCTCGCGTTGATCGATCACGAGCTGCGGTTCCAACCCGGCCGACAGAAGGCGTGGAAAATGATCCGCGACGGCGAGATCGGGAAGATCCGCCATGCGAAATGGAATTTCCGAGCCCCGCATCGCGGCGATCCAAACGTGCCGTGGAATTGGTGGTCGGATATTGGATCCGGCGGCGGAGCGTTGGGTGCGATCAACTCGCACATCATCGACTCCTTCAACTGGTTTTTAGGGACGGACGTATCCAGCGTTTTCTGCCAGCTTCAAACCCACGTAAAACAGCGACCGTTCGATGGCGGTTTTCGCGATGTGACGACAGACGATGAGGCAAATATGCTGCTGCGATTTGCCGATGGCGATCTTACATCGGATGCTACCGGGCTCGTGTCGGTATCGATGGTCGAGCAGCCGGAGTACGTGAATCGGCTCGAACTTTTTGGGACTGAAGGAGCGATCCGGATCGAGCATCGCGGCGAGGTTTATCTCGTGAAAAATGGAGAGAGCGAATGGACGGAACTTGAAGTCGATCTTGCACCGGCAATTCCGGGAATTCCCGACACGGGATTCGGCCGCGGCTTTATGGCATTCGCTCCGAAGATCGTTGAAGCAATAGCTAAAGGTGCGACATCTATCGAATACGCCGCGTCGTTCGAAGACGGTTTGCGAGTTCAACGTGTGCTGGATGCGGCGAGGGAATCAGACAAACACGGGAAGGTGGCATCACTCTCATTGGAAGTAAAAATCTAATGGCCGCAAAAAGGCACAAAGGAACAAAAAG
>DAIOWA010000789.1:0-1194 GCA_036758705.1 Pyrinomonadaceae bacterium
CCAACAAGTGGCTCGACTCGCGGCTCCCGTGATGCCCGCGGTAAAAGATCGGGCTCGCGAAGAACTTCCCGCTGCGATCAGGCAGAAGACCGCCGAGTTTGGATACGTCCCATTCGAAGCGATGGTGCTCGGCGCGGATCAATATCTCGATATTCAGATCGATGGAGATACCGCGGTCATCAAAAGCCTCGTGCCGGAACAGGATTTCGAAGTTCGGATGAAGCGGGATGGCGAATGGAAGATAGTCGCCGTGAAAGATGATAAGCTTGCGACAAACATCGCTCAGCGAGTCGGGCAGGAGATCATCGCGATCGCGACGAACGGCCCAAACTCCGGCCGTAGCCGCCTTGGTGTCAAAAACATCAACGATCTCCTGAACGAGGCCGAAAAGATCTTCAGATAACTATGTCGAAATCATTCGAAGAATCTCTCAAGGAACTGGAACAGATCGTCACGCAGCTCGAAGAGGGCGAGCTGGCTCTCGAAGAAAGCCTGAAATTATTCGAGGACGGTGTCAGACTCTCCCGCGAATGCCGCGAACGGCTCACAACCGCCGAGCGGCGGATCGAGGTCTTGATGAAAGAAGCGGATGGCTCGCTCGGGCTTCAGTCGATCGATCCGGATGTCGAATAGATCTCATCGGCCCACGAACATTATCAACACTGCAGCAGCAATCACCACGACAAACAGACCCAGTGCGATTGCCCCAACGATCACGGAGTAAATAACGGTCCCAGTCGTATTATCGCGGCCGGTCTTGCCGTTAAATGTGTTTCCGCAGGCAGGGCATTTTACGTGAGTGAGGATCTTTGGCCCAAGCAATCCGCCCCACCAGGTGAACTTCATCAGTTCGGCTCCCGCGGAGCGGCACTTCGGACAAGGGGCGTATTGGTTCGTCATTTAAGGCTTCGTTTCGGGCGGCTTTACGACGAGTTTCCTCTCCATAAGACTGCAAGCTTCCAATGTGCTTGTCGGGTCGATCGCCAGATTATCAATTACGACCTGCTGAATCTTCCCTTCCTTATCCACAACAAAGGTCGCCCGTCGGCCGAAACCTCGCTCCTCGTTGTAGAGCCCGTACTGTTTTGTCACCGTGCGATTCCAGTCGCTCAGCAGTTGAAAACCTGTCACGCCGATCTTTTCCGCGAACGCGGCATTTGAGAATCGGGAATCCATACTGATCCCGAAAACCTT
>DAIOWA010000790.1:0-1160 GCA_036758705.1 Pyrinomonadaceae bacterium
TCGCCAATCTCGCAAACCTTCCGCTGCGTGTTTACGTAAACGAAGGCATCGGGCAGATCCTGTTCTTCGAGTCTGACGAGGACTGTGCGGTTTCTTATCAGGACCGCGGCGGGAAGTATCAGGGGCAGACCGGGCTGACATTTGCGAAGGTTTAACTTTTCACATATCACTTCTAACTTATTCCGAAATAAGTGATAAGGGAGAAGTGTGAAGTATCTATGTACAAGAGATCTATTAGCTTCTTTCTTCTTTTTGTTGTCACCTTTTCAGGCTTCGCGATCGGCCGCGATCGGATCGATGATCGCGTACTCGCGCAGATCAAGGCGGAGGGGTTTCAGAATTCGAAGGCGATGGAGACGGTTGGGTATCTGACCGACGTATTCGGAAATCGGCTGACAAACTCCGAGAACCTGAAGAAGGCGAAGGCGTGGATGGCGGCGAAGATGACCGAGTTCGGGCTGGAGAATGTGCAGATCGAGCCGTGGGGGACGTGGGGACAGGGTTGGAACCTTGAGCGGTTCTCGGTAGAGATGACGGCGCCGACATATGAGCGTTTGAACGCTCATCCGCTTGCGTGGACGCCATCGACGAACGGTATCGTGAGCGGCGAACCGACGATCGTGACGATACGATCAAATGCGGACTTTGCGAACTATAAGGGAAAGCTGAAAGGGGCGATCGTGATGAACGGGCGTCCGAACTTTCCTACATCGGATTCGCGAGCGGGCGACCCGATCAAGCGTTTGACTGACGAGGAGTTGAAGAAGAAAGAAGGTGCGTTCGACCCGACCAAAGATCCCGATGAAGGCGGCGGCACGACGACGTATCTCGACGAAGAGAAGGATTGGATCGAGAGCTTAAAACGCGGGAAAGAAGTTACGCAATTCTTTAAAAATGAAGGCGTCGCGGCGTTGATCCAGCCGAGCAGCAAGCCGAACGGCGTGCTTGCCGTACAGGGTTCTTACTTTCCGGATCCGGCGATAAATCCGCCGACGTTCGTCGTCGCTCGTGAGCAATATTCGCGGATGATGCGATTGGTCGATCGGAAGGTGCCGGTAAAGCTTGAGCTGAGCCTACAGACGAAGAGCAACCCGGATGGCACCGGATCGAACGTGATCGGCGAGATCCCGGGTAGCGATCCGAAACTTAGAGACGAGGTC
>DAIOWA010000791.1:0-1152 GCA_036758705.1 Pyrinomonadaceae bacterium
GGCCGAAAACGATATCATAGAAACACGTTATATCCTGCGGGACGAGTATCCAGAGTTGATCGATCGATTTCTAACCTTTGGTGCGAGGTCTATTCCAAAGGTGATCGCGCTGGACGCCGAGTCTCTTGAAGTCCTTTGGACCTGGGGAGCGAGGCCTAAGGCAGCGCAGGAACTGTATGTCGGATCGCACAATGAAGGTGTCGAGAAATCTGCGATCATGGAGAAACTCCAACGCTGGTATAACAACGACAAAGGCCATTCGATCCAGGCCGAGTTCGTGAGTTTGCTGACCGGGAAAGACGGCCTTTTGGCTGCGGTTTCGGCAAGCTAACTACTTTGGGTCGTACTTTGGAAAAAAAACTTTGGGGAGATGAAGAAATGAAATATCTATTGACTGCCGTAATGGCACTATCACTGTTCGCTGCGGCGTGCGAAGACCCGGCGGCGAATAAGACAAAGGCGAAGGTTAACGAACCTTCGGCGAATTCGGCTAACAACGCGACGAATACAGCGAACACGGCGGCGGCTCCGGCAGCTGTTAAGGGCGAAGCTCTTGCGATCAATGGCGAGAATTCGAAGGTTGAATTTACCGGTTCGAAGGTGACCGGCAAGCACGAGGGCGGATTCAAGACTTTTAGCGGCACGATCGATCTTGTTAACAGCAAGCCGGCGGAGAGCAGTGTTTCGGTCGACATCGATACGGCGTCTGTTTTTGTAGATGACGAAAAGCTCGCAACCCATCTAAAGTCGGCGGACTTTTTTGACGTTGAGAAGTTTCCGAAGGCATCGTTCAAGTCGACCAAAGTCGAGGCAGATGCGGCGAAAGGCGCTGATGCTTATACCGTCACGGGCGATTTCAATCTGCATGGCGTGACCAAGTCGATCTCGTTCCCGGCGACGATCAAATCCGGGGCGGATGCTGTTGACGTAACTGCCGAGTTTGCGGTGAATCGTAAGGATTTTGGCATCGTGTACGCCGGAAAGGCTGACGACCTGATCCGCGACGATGTCGTGATCAAGCTGACGCTGAAGGCTCCGCGTAAGAAATAGTTTTAGCTTGCGGAAGCCCGCACGGAGTAGGGGCATGTATCCTGTCTGATGCCGTTACTTCGTTCGGGCTTCTGCAAAATTGGGTGGTTTGGTTGGATGTTA
>DAIOWA010000792.1:0-1127 GCA_036758705.1 Pyrinomonadaceae bacterium
CAGCGGGCGACGGGCCAGAAAGAGCAGCTAGAGGCGACCGCCAAAATTATCAACCTGGACTCGAAGATCCAAACCTACGATGGATCCGGCAAGATAGTGACTAATCTTCAAGCAGGTAAGCTCCAGAAAACGATGAAAACCGAGTTGTTGGAATTGTCACTCTCAAATGCCGATCCCCATGTGGTTCAGGAACGAACCAGTAAGATTCTGATTGATCATCTGAGTTCGGTCGGGGCCAATGCTATAGACAATGAGGCAAGGCGGTTGCTGACTTCCGAACTCAGCGGTATTGTTAATCAATTTGATTATAGAGATCTGGCTAAAGAGCGCCGCCCCTTCACTGTGCGTCCGATTTCCGCAGAAGTCCTAAGTCGGGATGACCTTTTACAAACCAAATCCCAGCACCTTCGGTAGTTGAGAATGCCTTCGAATTATCGGTTTAGCATTTGCAAAATCAAAGTTTCATAAGAAGTTCATCTTTCATGAAATTGAATGCCTCTTGGGCATTATACTTTTCGGTCGGCCTCAATAAACCTTGTGTATCACCGAGGAATTCGTTGTCCTGCATTTTTGTCTCGAGATTCCGGAGAAATTGTTTTCTGGTTGGCGGATGGTCAACGGAGAAAGCGACATACTCTCGATAAATATTAACGACCTTCTCCGTGTCAGGTCTTTCATTCTGGTATGCCTTATAAAGATCGTAGAGGTCCCGCCCCTTACGTCGCTGATACAAGGCTCTAAGTTTCGTTCCGAGAAGTTCTTCGATCGCATATGTGAGAATGTCGGCATTCCCGCTAAACCAGTCCGATTCCATTGCAAAGGGAAACTCCTGCAATCCCATTACGTTAAAATGCTCGCGGCAGTTTATCTCAACTTTTAGTCGCAATGGCTGAACAGGCGGTATCTCAGACTCAAACCGAAATTTTAGAGTATTATTATCTCGCTTTTGTTCAACCGACGCGGGTCCAAGGAAAGCCAACCTGCTTTGGAGTTGAGCAAGTGTTTCTTTAATCGGTTCGGGTTTGATCTGAACGAGGTCAATATCTTCGGAATACCTTGGCTGCGGTTTCAAGTAAAGTTTATGAAGTGCCGTGCCGCCGCGAAATGCCAGGCGTTCACGTAAGAAT
>DAIOWA010000793.1:0-1123 GCA_036758705.1 Pyrinomonadaceae bacterium
GAACGTATCTCGCGCATTTGATGCCGCCTTTACGGAAGTGGTTATTGCTGACGGAAAGGAAACTCTCGGAAGGTTGGCAACCGACCGTCCGCATGTATTCAAGTTTGCGGGAATGTACAGCTTCGACTGGGATAGACGGTTTGGAGTTGGGAAAAGTAATACCACCGAATTCTCAACTTTCTTCTCGGCTCAGAGCGGTACGCCTCTCACCACGAATGCTGTTATTTTCGGATATGACAACATCCTGCTGAAGGGACGCGGCGATCTTGGCCGGTCAGACTTCTTTACGCAGACCGACTTTGCGGTTCGTCATCGGTATAAATTCGGCCGTGACAATCGATTCATGCTGGTCGGCGAAGTGGATGTACTCAACCTGTTTAATCAGAATGCTACAACCAATGTGTATAATCTGATCGACGGACAGGATTTTGATCTCACTGACCCTGCTTTTGGCTTGGTTACCGAGGCGGAGGCAAATGATCCAAATGCTAATTTGTATCTACTTGCATCGCAACGGTTCCAGACGGGAGGTGCTCCGAGAGTACTGTCCATCATTAACTCTGGCCAGGGCTTCTGCCCGGGCCTGTCGCAATGCGGTCCCGAGGACGAACCTTCGTTCAGCCATCCGGAGACCCGCTACCAGTTTGCGAATGAATTCCAGGGCGGACGATCAGTCCGATTTGGGGTAAGGTTCATTTTCTAGAACACTTTCTTCTGGTTTAACCACTTCGAGGCTCTTATGAAAATAAGAGCCTCTTTTTTGTTTTTCGGCAGACTCCAAAAGATATCGAATCAGAACCGGTCGATTATCGCGGTGCAAAAATTCACACCCCGACTGGGGGGTAATGTTTGTAAGTCTGTTGGTAAGTTTTCCGTTGTAGAGCAATTCCCTACGTTCAGCCTTCTGGCTCCCAAGAGGCTGGTCGTGTGACCGGAAGCAAGGCATAGCTGTGAGCCGATCGCGGTAAACCCGAGGGAGATGAAGAGGCACACAATACAATTCAGACAGCAGCCAATGTTGCGATTATCCTGATTGCGTTATTGCTCGCCGGGATCCTTGTCACGAGCTTTTTACTGCCGGCTTCGACACCGCCGCCCGTTGCGGTCGCCGAAAACGAGGGCG
>DAIOWA010000794.1:0-1103 GCA_036758705.1 Pyrinomonadaceae bacterium
CGGGCGGACGATGGCGTCCGCGTTCCAATCGCCCCCGACTTCACCGCCGAAAATGTCGAGGTCTCGCTTCTCACCGGCACAACCTTTCTCCTTAAAACGCCCCAAGATGAGCGCCAGATCACCTCACCGCTGGTTGGTCGTCCGCACGTCTACAATATGCTTACCGCGACGGCCGCGGCGCTCGAACTCGGTTACAGTCTCGACTCGATCGTGAACGGCCTTGCGAAATGCGTAGGCGCCCCCGGCCGGTTCGAGCGTGTCCCTCACGACGGAGATTTCGCCGTTGTGGTGGACTACGCACACACCGACGACGCTCTGCTAAATACTCTCAAAACAGCCCGTCCGCTCAGCAACGGACGCGTCATCACCGTATTCGGCTGCGGCGGCGATCGCGACAAGACCAAACGCGAACCGATGGGACGCGTCGCGGCCGAGAACAGCGACATCGTGTACATCACGTCCGATAATCCTCGCACCGAAGATCCGCTAAAGATCATCGACGCGATCGAGGTTGGCGTAAGAGCAAGCGGCAAGGAATTTCGATCTATCTCAGACCGCCGGCTTGCGATCCAGGAAGCGATCAAAGAAGCAAAAACCGGCGATGTTGTTATCATCGCCGGCAAAGGTCACGAGACGTATCAGATAGTCGGAAACGAGAAGTTTCACTTCGACGATCGCGAGGTCGCTGCCGAAGCCATCGCCGCCAAGGAAGCCTAAAAACTATCCACTAACCACTTGTCACTATCCACTGAAGAAAATGAACAACTACTCTTCAGCCTGATTCTCTTCCCCCATCAGATAACTCCTCAGCACATTCCGCTGAGCCTCTGACACTCGCGTAAACTGCGCGGCAAACCCGATCTCGTGGACGTGATTCGTAATGGTCCCGGCATACTGCACCTTCATTCCGTCGCCGATCGGTAGGAATACGCCAACTTCCGAGCCATCCTCGACTTCGATCCCGGTCAAGACGAAACAACCGCCCTCGCTTAGATCGCTGATCGTTCCGGGATGCCGCTGACCGCCGTGCTCCCACTCGACATCGATCGTCACCGTGTAACGCCTTGCACTTCGCCGATCACTGCTACGCCGCCTGTCCGGCG
>DAIOWA010000795.1:0-1063 GCA_036758705.1 Pyrinomonadaceae bacterium
GCTGCTTCCGCGCTTCCTTCGTTCTTTTCGAGCGGCTCGCAAAGACAATGACATTCAGCCGTAGATTACAGATCTCCTCGTTGTCACCCTCTACCTGTTCGAGAAGATCTTCTAGATCGGACTTGATGACGATCGCATCTTTTTTGAGATTCCTAAATCCAAGCCAGGTATTGCGGCTGCCGTCTATCCGGTCGATGCGTTTCTGCAGGTCTTTTTTTGCGGCCTGCTTTTCAGTTGTCATTAGATCCACGACGATCTCGTGAGGAAAGCCCAGAGCTCTCGTGGCCGTCAGGTAACGCATTATGTCCGCAGTAACAAATCCGTTCGGAAGTGTTTTAAGGCTGACCAGGCTTACAGGCGTTCCGTTGTGCCGCACATACTGCTCGCGAGTGCTCTCAATACTTGTACTGCACAGATATCGCCGCAGATCGACACAATCTGAATCGCCCAAGTTTGATAGGTTTGGAAAATTCTGATGTTCTCGGCGATGGCTGATAAAGAGTGCTTCGAAAATTTCCGTTCGGCTCATTTCACGAAGCTGAAGGCCTCGCGGAAAGTTTGCTTCGAAAGACTGAAAGACGCGTGCAGCTTTGAGTCGGCACGCGTCTTCACTTTGCACCTCCCTCTGCACCATCAATTCACTTTCGCGATTTCTTATCCTTATTAGTGGGGAGCGGAGTAGTCGTGCGAACCCGTATTGCTTGACATCCCGGAAAAGCGAAGGCAGTAAGGACGAGAGAATGCCCGTATCACCAGCGTCCCTTACCGGCACGCGGATCCAGACTGTCGCGGTTTGCCTCATCACGTCGCCGGATCTTATGGCTTCTTCGTGGAGTGAAAGATTGGTGGCTTGAAGGATGCCTGCGACCGGGTCGGACGATTCCGCATCTCGTGAATCCAAGTGGTCGCGGAGAACCTCTCCCGTGTCCAGCGAGTTTAGAAATCGAAACTGTATGACGGTGCTCTTGGGTTTTTCGAACTTGAGGATCGTCTTCAGTTCTTCGATCCGTTGTTCAGTAACATTTCCGTCAATATAGAGACTGTTCGACGGCTCGAAGATATA
>DAIOWA010000796.1:0-1037 GCA_036758705.1 Pyrinomonadaceae bacterium
ATGTAGCGTGGTCTGGTGGCACTGACCAGGTCATCGAGAATGCGGTTGGTGACGTCCTCGTGGAAGCAGCCGGTGTCGCGGAACGACCAGATGTAGAGCTTCAGGCTCTTGAGTTCGATGCAGCGTTCGTTGGGAACGTATTTGAGCTTGATGACGGCGAAGTCGGGAAAATCGGAAAACGGGCAGATCGCCGTAAACTCCGGCATTTCAAACTCAACCCAGATCTCTTTACCCGGATATTCGTAGCGGAAAGTGTCCAACGGAAAAAGCTCCATCTCCTCACGCGGAGTGGAGCGAATGTCTAAACCTTGCAGATTTTCAGGCTGCAGCTTGGCGTCTTGCATAATGCTTTTTGCGTCCGAACTTTCTCGCGGCTCCGTAACTGCGGACGCCCTGTTCGTGCATACTCTCTAACAAATTAATAAAGATCTTGGCGGTCGCGTGTGCGTCGTCGCCGGCACGATGATGATTTATCAGATCGACCGAATAGTAGTTCGCGAGCGTCTTAAGCTTGTGATTCTCGATGTCCGGCAGCACCGTTCGCGACAACTCGACCGTACATAGCGTCGGGTTCCAGATCGAGCAGTCTTCGTGGACTCGCGCGATCTCGTGATTCAAGAACGCGAGGTCGAACGCATAGTTGTGCGCGACGAGGATCGAATCGCTGAGGAACGCGAGAAATCCATCGAGAACCTCATCAAATCGCGGAGCCGTGCGGGTCATCTCAGTATTGATGCCGGTCAGCGACGCGATGAACTCCGGCACCTCAGTTTCGGGATTCACAAGCGTGACAAACTCGTCGACGATGGCTCCGCCCGAAACGCGATATGCTCCGATCTCGATAATGCGGCACGGCGGTGCTTTTGCCCCCGTCGTTTCGAGATCGAGAACGACGTAGTTCGCCTGAGAAAGATCGATCGAATCTCGGTCGGGCTCGTGAAGCGATACAATATCGCCGTCAACGCTGATCCGCGGGTCACGTTCGGAGAGGTCGCCGACCAACGCCCGCGACATAGCGTCGTTCGCGTTGCGACTGT
>DAIOWA010000797.1:0-1025 GCA_036758705.1 Pyrinomonadaceae bacterium
GTGAGAAGGCGGTTGAGGATAAGGACCTGCTGGTATACCGCTCGTTGTGGCTCCGAAATTCCGAATCCTAACGTCTGTGCGTATGTTAATATTCTCGCGATGGAGATCGAGCGATTTAAAGATCAGCTAGCAGTAGCGTGTCGGGAATTCGACGTGTCGTCTCTCGCGGTATTCGGGTCGGTCGCCCGCGGGGAAGACGGGCCGAAGAGCGACGTCGATCTGCTTGTACGTTTTAAGAATCCTGTCGGTCTCACCCGCCTTATCAAACTTGAGGACCGTTTTGCTCAGATCCTCGGCAGACGCGTCGATCTTGGCACGGAAAACAGCCTGCATCCACTTATCAAGAACAGCGTAATGAAAGAGTCAAAACTGATCTATGAAGGCTAGAACTGACGAGCTGTTTTTATATGATATCGCCAAAATGCTGCGGAAGGATCTCTGAATACCTCGGTGGGATATCCGAAGCTGACTTCAAGGTTAATGCACTTTTTTCAGGATGCTGTCGTGCGGAACATTGAGATCATTGGAGAAGCGTCCAAGAGTCTGAGCGCTGAGATGCGACAGTCAAACCCGCAGGTCGAATGGAAAGAGATCATGCGGATGCGGGATAAGATCGTCCATCACTATTTCAAGCTCGATCTCGATGTTGTGTGGCAAACGGCAAGCGTCGATATTCCTGCTCTGAGCGCTCAGATAGAAGTTATACTTGCGAATTGGCCCAAGGTGAACAAGGAATAGTTCATTTCCAATTCTTCTCTTTCTTAAATCGCTTCACGACCATATCGCGGCGGAGTTTGGGTAGGTGATCGATGAAGAGTTTGCCGTTGCAGTGATCGGTTTCGTGGAGAAATGCGCGGGCGGCGTAGCCTTCGGCTTCCTGCTCGAACCATTCGCCGCTTTCGTCCTGAGCTTTGAGGCGGGCTTTCATCGGGCGTGAGACGACGGCCGGAACCTTGCCGACCGAGAGACAGCCTTCCTGGCCGGATTGTTCGCCTTCCGTGTGGATGATCTCAGGGTTCGCGGCG